>NZ_JACRWH010000043.1:0-18170 GCF_014306155.1 Holdemanella hominis
GAAGTAGATGTAATTAAAGTAGATCCAAGAAATACGAGTAAGATAGGAAAAGAAAAGTATACAAAGATCAAAGGATTGAGTGTACATTATTGTGCAGCCTATGTGATCAATCGAAGAGGCATGGGATTTGTGGATTAAATAAGATAAATAATCAGAACCAGAAGTTTATGATATCTTACTGGAAGATAGGTACATAGATCATGGATGAAATTCTGAAGTGTTTATAAATAAAGCATACAATAAAAACTCCATCGATAAAGACTGAATGTATCGGGATACCGAATGATTCAGAAAGATGGAGTAGATATTGAAATGTTACCGGACGACTGGAAACGAACCGGGCACGTCATTTAGACGTGTGACTTTTTTGCAGAAAAAGTCTTTTCTTGTTTCTTGTTGACAAATTATTCTGTGTAGGGTATAACTTAAGAGATTAGATTTAACTAACTATCACTAAATGCAATTATGGAATCGCTTTTTTCACTTGTTTAATAATTTGATTTCATAAGATGAGGACATTTTAAAAATGTCCTTTTTTGTTTACAAATTGAAAAAAGTAAGATTATACTAACTGTAAGTTAGAAACAACTAATTCTAACTTACATTCATAGTTCTAAGGATGATATATATTATGAAAGACGGATGGAAAAACAAAACAATGTGGACTTTTATTGGAGGTGCAGCGACAGCTCTAGCTGGGTCTAAGTTTTTAAAAAGTAACACAGCCCATGATTTAGCTGTTAAAGGTTTAGCTGGTGGAATGAAGCTTAAATCGGACACAACTTATAAGTATGAGACAATTAAAGAGGATGCAAAGGATTTATTAGAAGAAGCCAAAGTTCAACACGAAGGCGAATAAAATGAGTAGTTTTACTATTGTCCATGACATTCCGGGTCGAATGCGAATTCGCTATGGAAAGAATAAGTTTTCTAGTGTTCAGGGCGAAGTTTTAAAAAAGGATCTTTATGCATGGCCTATGATTGAGAGTGTGGAGGTCATCAACGTTACGGGTAGTGTTTTGATGTCGTATGACAAAGCACAAAAAGGTTTGTTACTGAATAAACTAAAGAATTTAGATATCCAATATCTTCAAAATGCAGATACTTCTTCGATTGTAGTTCATTCACAAACACCAGAAGCTATTGCTATGAGTCGAGAATATATGAATCGGTTCTTTAAGATTATTGGTAAACGTTATTTCATTAAATGTTTTTACCAATGGGACTTGGCAATGCGATTACGATTTATAAGTCCATTCAGTTTATTCGAGAAGGATTTAATTCACTTTTACAATGTAAAATCAATGTTCCTTTATTGGATGCCACAAGCATTGGTGTAAGTTTAATTCAAAAGAATTATACGATTGCAGGAAATATTATGATGTTACTAAATATTTCTGACTTGTTAGAAGATTACACACGTAAGAAAACAAAATTGGAATTATCCAATAGTTTATCGATTCAATTTGATAAAGTGTGGATTTTAGAAGATGGTGTAGAACAAGAGATTGCCATGTCTAAGCTTCAAAAAGGGGATGTAGTCATCTCAAAAATGGGTTCTATGATTCCAATCGATGGAGAAGTCGTGGATGGAGAAGCAATGATCAATGAATCTAGCTTTACGGGAGAGCCTCTTTCTAAACATGTAAAGAAAAATGACACAGTATTTGCGGGCACTTTAGTTGAAGAAGGTAAACGGTTTATTCGTGTTCGTAATTTACAAGATGAAAGTCGCATTAGTAATATTGTTAAGATGATTGATACAAATGAATCATTAAAGGCAAGTATTCAAGCTAAGGCTGAGTATTTGGCAGATTCTATTGTTCCATTTAGTTTTTTAGGTTTCTTTGGCGTTTTAGCTTTGACAAGAAATGTAACACGCGCAACATCAGTATTGATGGTGGACTATTCTTGTGCCATTCGATTATCGACTTCCATTGCGGTTATTAGTGCTATGCTAGAAGCTAGTAAACGAAATGTTTTAGTAAAAGGTGGTAAGTATTTAGAGGCAATCAAAGATGCGGATGTGATTGTCTTTGATAAGACGGGTACTTTGACAAACGCCAATCCAACCGTAAAGAAAGTAGTTCCTTTAAATGGGTATACGCGTGATGAAGTATTAAGGATTGCAGCTTGTCTTGAAGAGCATTTTCCTCATAGTGTAGCCAATGCGATTGTAAACCAGGCAAAAAAGAAGGCTTAATTCATGATGAAGAGTATGCCAAGGTTGAATATATCCTTGCGCATGGTATTGCGACAAGATTTTATGGTAAGCGTGCCATTATTGGTAGTGATCATTTAATATTTGAAGATGAAGGTATTCCAAAAACAGAAGAATTAAACGAAACGATTGGTTCTTTAGAAAGTGAAATAGCCGAATCTATGATTTATCTTGAGATTGACAATCAAGTCGCTGGAATTATCAGTATTTATGATCCTTTAAAGCTTGAGGAAAACAAGCTAATCATAATTTAAACACATTAGGAATGACTAAAGTCGTTATGTTGACAGGGAATTGTGATAGTGCCGCAAAAACAGTGGCTCATGAATTGGATTTAGATGATTATCGTGCATCAGTTTTACCAGAAGATAAGGCTGCATATATTAAGATGTTGAAGGATCACGGACATACTGTGATTATGGTTGGAGATGGTATCAATGATACGCCAGCACTCTCAACGGCAGATGTTTCTATTTCTATGCAGGATAGTTCAGATTTAGCTCGAGAACTCGCGGACATTACACTTGTTTCAAGCAATTTAAATGAGCTTGTTATACTTCGTCGACTTGCTATGAATTTATTCGAGCGTATTCATGCGAATTATCGTTTTATCGTGGCCTTTAATTCAAGCTTGATTGGACTAGGTGCTTTAGGCTTGATGAGTCCAAACACTACAAGCTTATTACATAACGGAAGTACGTTTGCGATTGCTGCATCATGTACGCGTAATTATTTATAAAAAAACTGGATTTTTGATCCAGTTTTTTTCTATATAGCCTTTGAAATATATCCAACGTTAGATAAAGTATTGATTAATTCATCTATTGGATGTTGTTGTTTAGATAATATAGTCACGGTATTATCTTCTGTGTTTACTTTGGCAGTAAAGCCTTCTTGGCTATTGAACGCATTTTCAATGGTATGAACACAACTTTGACAATGAATGTCATATACTTTTAAAACGGCTTTGTAAGGGTAATGCTCTTTGTTTTTATCTTTTACCCTTACTTTTTTTATGGTTTCACTAGAACCACAACATCCTGATGTGGCTCTTTTTTTCGTGGAACGAATTCCAATACAGATAATAATTACTAAAATGACACATATAATAATTGTTGGTAAGTTCATATGTTTAATTCTCCAATGAAAAAATACACCAAATAGTTAGAACAGTCAAACTAAGTTAATCGTGTGTAACTTTTTGTTGACATTGCTTTATTGTAAGAGTAAACTAACTGTGTTAGAAGTGTCTAACTAGGAGGGTTCGATATGCCATTATCTTTTGCAGATTTAAATTCGGTCAATACAATCAAAAAAATTGGTGGTTCTAAAGAACAACAACGACACTTAGAAAACTTAGGCTTTGTGCCTGGGACTGTGATTGTGATTGTGAGTAAAACCAATGGAAATGTAATTGTGAATGTCAAAGAGGTTCGAATAGCCATTAGTGAAGAACTCGCAAGAAAGATCATGGTGTAGAAAGGAGTAATTATGACTTTAAAGGAAGTTTCAATTGGTCAAACAGTTACTGTAAAGAAATTGTCTGGTCAAGGAGCAACAAAACGAAGAATTATGGATATGGGAATTACTAAAGGAGTAAGTGTAACTGTTCAAAAGGTAGCACCATTAGGAGATCCTATTGAATTAACCGTTCGTGGATATCAATTATCGCTTCGTAAAGCCGACGCAGAAATGATTGAAGTAGAGTAAAGTTAAAAATAGGAGGGAATTATGTCAATTCAAGTCGCATTAGCAGGTAATCCGAACTGTGGTAAAACTACATTGTTTAATGGTTTAACAGGTGCTACACAATATGTAGGTAACTGGCCAGGGGTTACAGTTGAGAAAAAAGAAGGAAAGTATAAGGAAGATAAAGATATTAAAATCACGGATTTACCAGGTATTTATTCATTATCACCATACACTTTGGAAGAAGTTGTATCTCGTGAATTTTTATTAAATGGAAATGTTGATGTTGTGTTAAACATCATTGATGGTTCTAACTTAGAAAGAAACTTATTTTTAACAACACAAATTTTAGAGTTGGGTATTCCAACAGTTGTTGCGATCAACATGTTGGATGTCATTGAAAAAAGAAAAGATACAATTGACTATAAAAAGTTATCAAAAGAATTAGGTTGTCCTGTATTACCAATTTCAGCTTTGAAAAACACAGGAATCAAAGAGTTGATGGCTGAGGTAAAAAAGGTGGCGAATACGCAATGTAAAGCTAAAAATATTTATGCAGGTAAAGTATTAAATGCATTGAATACAATTGAAACAAGTTTGCCTTCAAGTATTGAAGCAAGTCGTCGTTTCTTCTATGCCGTTAAATTGTTTGAAAGAGATGATAAGATTGAAGCGGCTATCAAATCAAAGGCAGATGCAGATGTGATTGAAACTGTAGAAAAGTCAATGGATGATGATAGTGAATCAATTATTACAGATGCTCGTTATACATATATCACAAGTGCAATTAAAGATTGTTACAAAAAAGGATCTAAAGAAGTATTAACTACTTCGGATAAGATCGACCGTATTGTCACTAACCGAGTTTTAGCACTTCCAATATTTGCCCTTGTAATGTGGTTTGTATATTATATTTCAGTAACTACAGTAGGAACTATTGTAACTGACTGGACAAATGATGTCTTGTTTGGTGAAATTATTCCTCCTGCAGTGGATAGTTTCTTAACTTCAATTCAATGTGCAGATTGGTTACATGGATTGATTGTGGATGGTATTATTGGTGGTGTAGGTGCTGTCATTGGCTTTGTACCACAGATGTTAGTATTATTCTTCTTCTTAGCTATCTTGGAAGATTGTGGATATATGGCACGTGTTGCCTTTATCATGGACCGTATTTTCCGTAAGTTTGGATTATCAGGAAAATCATTTATTCCTATGTTGATTGGTACAGGCTGTGGTGTGCCTGCTGTTATGGCAAGTCGTACCATTGAAAGTGATCGTGATCGTAAGATGACAATCATGACAACAACATTCATTCCATGTGGTGCAAAAATGCCAATCATCGGTTTAATTGCCGGTGCTATTTTCCATGGTGCTAGCTGGGTAGCTCCAAGTGCTTACTTTGTAGGTATGGCAGCTGTTATTATTTCTGGTATTATGTTAAAGAAGACAAAATTATTTGCCGGAGATCCTGCTCCATTCGTCATGGAAATGCCAGCATACCACACACCTCGTGCAGTTAATGTATTAAGAAGTATGTGGGAACGTGGTTCAAGCTTTATTAAAAAGGCTGGAACAATTATCTTATTATCTACAATCGTATTGTGGTTCTTACAAGGATTTGGATGGGAAAAAGGCGCATTTGGCATGGTTGATGATATTGATCATTCAATTCTATCTTCAATTGGACAAACATTCGCATGGATCTTCTCACCACTTGGTTGGGGCGATTGGAAAGCTGCAGTTGCTAGTGTAACAGGTTTAATTGCCAAAGAAAATGTTGTCGCAACATTTGGACAATTATATGGATTTGCTGAAGTCGCTGAAGAAGGAAATGAATTCTGGGGACAATTATCGGCAAGCTTTACACCACTAGCTGCCTATTCATTCATGGTATTTAACTTGTTGTGTGCTCCATGTTTTGCAGCAATGGGAGCTATCAAACGTGAAATGAATAACACAAAATGGTTTTGGATTGCCATTGGATATCAATGTGGATTCGCTTATGTATGTTCACTGATCGTTTATCAATTAGGTAGTTTATTCAATGGTGGATCTTTTGGATTTGGAACGATTGTTGGATTTATCTTATTGATTGGTTTAATTTATTTGTTGGTTCGTCCATCAAAAGAAAGTGATACTGCTGAAGTTGAATTTGCGGTAAAATAATGTAAAAGGAGGGGTTTCATGAATCTATCAACATTTCTAGTTTTATTGGTTGTATGTGCATGTGCAGGCTTTGCTTGTCGAAGCATTTATAAAGATAAAAAGAGTGGAAAATCAAGTTGTGGTGGAGGTTGTTCACATTGTGGCAGTCATTCGATGTGTGAAAATCCCAAGGCATTTTTTGATCAGATAAAAAAAGAACAATTTAGTAAATAAGAGCATCGAAAGGTGCTCTTTCTTTTGGTATAATAGGTGAAAGAATCGAGGAAAATAAAATGAATTTAAAAGAAAAATATGCAGACTTAATTGTTCGTTCGGGCTTGAATGTTCAAAAAGATCAAATAGTAGTTGTTCGTGCTAACGTAGAAATGAATGAATTTGTTCGTTTGATTGTGAAATCATGTTTTGATGTTGGCGCAAAAGATGTAATTGTTCGCTATAGTGATGATGAAATCAATCGTATGAGATATCTTTCAGGTAATTGTATGCCTTATGATTATGAAGCTTTATTCCATAATGAAACGGCTGAAAAGGGAGCTTGTTATTTGAGCTTAGTTGGTGAAGATCCTGATGGAATGAAGGGGGTAGAGCCAAAATTAATGGCAAATTATCGAAAGGCATTAAGAGGAATGACACAGCCATATCGTGATAAATTGGATTATATGCATGCAGCATGGTGTGTGGCCAGTGTTCCAACTATGGCTTGGGCTAAAAAGGTATATCCAGAATCAGAAGATGCATTATCTGATTTGTGGAATGCAGTATTAAAAATTAGTCGTGTAGACGAAAAGGATGCCAATGAAAACTGGAACGAGCATCGTGCATCTTTTGATAAGCGAGTCCATATTTTAAATCATTTAGATATCGAAAGTGTTCATTATACAAATTCTTTAGGAACGGATTTAGTAGTTGAACTTCCAGAAGGTTATGTATTTGCAGGTGGAGGATCCTTTTTAGATAATGGTAACTACTATTTCCCAAATATTCCTACAGAAGAAATTTTTTCTGCACCTAAAAAGACGGGTGTAAATGGTAAATTATATAGTGCTTTACCTTTGGCTTACAATGGTGCAATCGTAAAAGATTTCTGGTTTGAATTTAAGGATGGGCAAGTTGTGGATTATGATGCCAAAGAAGGAAAAGAGGTTTTGACTAGTATTTTAGAAACGGATGAAGGGTCAAAATATCTTGGTGAAATTGCCTTAGTTCCTTATGGATCGCCTATTAGTGCATTGGATACTTTGTTTTATGAAACACTGATTGATGAAAATGCTTCATGTCATTTTGCCTTGGGTGCAAGCTATAATGAATGCATTGAAAAAGGTTTAGAAATGAGTGAAGAAGAATTGTTGGAACATGGTATGAATCAATCGTTTACGCATGTAGATTTCATGGTAGGAACCAGTGATTTATCGATTGAAGCTACATTAAAAAATGGTAAAAAGATCCATATTTTCAAGAATGGTAAATACACAAGTGAATTTGACGAATATACATTAAATTAGTACAATATTATAATTGGAGGGATATTTATGGCAAATGAAAATGAAAAGAATCCCAGTGCTTTAGAAGAGCTTAGACGTCTAAAAAGAACGGATCGAATTAAATCTTTAGATATACATGAACCAGAATTACATGATTTTAATGCTGAAAACATTTTCCATATTGATGAAGAGCCAGAAAAGAAGACCATCTTTGGAAAACGAAGCGCAAGAACACATGTAAAAATCAATGAGAATATTTTTGACGATGAAGTTGCAGAGTCAGTAGATATCACACCTAGTACTTCAATTGAAGAAGTAGAGGCACCTATTGAAAAGCATGTTGTGGAAGAGCCAAAAGTAGATGATAAGCCATTGGTTGAAGAAAAAACAAAATTCATTGAAGAAAAACCAAAAGTGGTTGAAGAACCTGAAAAGATTGTTGTTGAAAAATTGGATGTTGATGATGATTTTACAACAGAATCAATTGAAAACGAATTAAAGTCTTTTAATGCGAAACCAATTGAGGAAGAACAACCAGTTCAAGAAGTATTGGATGATGAAGAAGATTTTGAGGACGAATATGTGGATGACGATGAAGGTGAAGATGAAGATCTTTATGAGGAAAGAAAGAAATTCTTATATGCGGAATATCCAAAAATAGAACAATATCTTCAAGATAAATCTAGTGAAGGTTATCACTTTGTGCGTCAAGAAGGAAAGAAATATTTCTTTAGAAAAGGTCAGCCCAAAACGTATTATTATTCTATGAACTATTTTGTGGATGAGCCAGATGCAGATCAATGGCGCGAGTGGGAATCTGATGGATGGAAATTGGTTTCTAAATCAGATGGTAAAAAGAAAAGTGATGCGGGTTGGTTTACTTTTAGAAATGAAGAAGAAGATGGAGAATATCGTAAAGAAATTGATAATGATTCAGAAAAATTCCGTTTCTTTAAGAAATATTCAAGTTCATGTCGCTCAACAATGTTCTTAGTGTTTATTTGTATGGCATGTTGCGTTGTGACAGGACTATTACAAGTGTATTTCCAAGGCTATTTAGCAGGAATCGTATTATGCGCAGGTCTATTCTTAATTTCATTTATTGTATTCTGCATGTATGGCAGAATGCTTAGAAAATCCAAGAAGAGGGCTCGTGAATTAAAATCTAAATTAAGGATTCGTGAAAGTCGTGCAATCGAAGAAAGTAAAGATTTCTATGATACTTCTGAAAGTGAAGAAGAATTAGATACAGATTGGAACACTTTAGAACAGCATACGGGTAAAGAAAAGAAACATCTATTCAGACGTGTAGATCGTGAAGATGATGAGGATGAAGAGTAAAAAGGAGGCAAATTTTGCCTCCTTTTAAACTGTCATAATTTGTACATATTGTTTGTAGTGTGATAAAACTTCATCATCAATGGTGTTGTCGGTAATTAAAGTGTCAAAGTTAAATAGATCATAATAAATATAGAAGTCGGCACGGTTGAATTTCTTGTTGTCGGCCAATAGATATTTATTTTTAGAATTATCTAATGCGATCTGTTGCGATTCACCTTCCTCTAATGAATAGGTTGTGATAGATGAATTGTAGATTCCGTTACAACTGATAAAGGATTTATTATATTTTAATTTACCCAATACTAAATTTGTGATAGGACCCACAAATGTATTTGTGTTATCTCTGTAATCACCGCCAGTTAGTATGACTTCAGTAGGAGCGTGATTCACTAATATATTAAATACGGCAAGGCTATTTGTGATAACGCGAATGTTTCTTCCTGTTAGTTGTTCAGCCAAAAATTGAATGGTTGTACCAGGACCTAAAAAAATAGATTCTCCTTCTGAAATAAGAGTTGCTGCTTTATGGGCAATTCTCTTTTTTTCTTCAATTTGCACAGACGATTTTTCAATGTGACTTAATTCGTGGTCCATTGAAAAAGAAAGGCTTTGTGCTCCACCATGAACTCTAAGTAATTTTCCGGATTTTTCTAATTCATCCAAATCTCTTCTTGCGGTCATATCCGACACACCTAATTCATCCATGATTTCTTGAATGGTAATGATTCCATTTTGATTTACTTTATGTGCAATTTTTACTAAACGTTCTTTTTTTAACATATCGATATCCTTTTCTATGGTAAACGATACCATTTCAAATATATTTAGTCAACATAATACAAACAAAAACAAACACTTTTTATTAAAATATTACTTAAATGCTACATAAATGTTTTAAAATGTTTGAATAAGTGATAAAAAGTGTTTGAATATGTTGACAAATGATTAGAAAACGCTTACACTAATGATGTAAACGATAAGGCCACATCGTAAAAGGAGAAAAGAAAATGACTAAAGATGAGTTAAGTATGGTTGGATTTGAAATAGTTGCATATTCAGGAGATGCAAGAAGCACATTGTTATCATTGTTGAAAGAAATGCGTGCGGGTAATTTTGAACATGTTGAGGAGAAATTAAAAGAAGCCGATGAAAATATTAATTTAGCACACCAGTCTCAAACAAAGATCTTACAACAAGAGGCTAGAGGAGAAGACATGGAAATGGGATTCATTTTCATTCATGGGCAAGATCACTTGATGACAACGATTTTATTGCGCGATATTGTAGATGATTTTATTAATTTATATGAAGAAAGAGGAAATAAATAATGTTAAACGGGGTTATTAAGCAAATTGAAAAAGGAAAACCTTTCTTTGATAAGATTGCACAAAATATTTATTTAGGAGCTGTTCGTGATGGTTTCTTAACTGCAATGCCAGCCATCCTATTTTCAAGTGTATTTATTCTAGCTGCATCGATTCCAGAAATCTTTGGAATTGTATTACCAGCTACAGTTTCAGATTGGTTATGGAAAGTGTATAACTACTCAATGGGTGTTGTTGGTTTATTGGTTGCGGCTACTACAGCTCGTTGTTTAGCTGAAAGTATGAATCGTAGAATGCCTAAAAACAAAGTTATTAATACAACAAGTGTTATGTTGGCAAGTATTGTTGGATTTATGTTGTTAGCTGTTTCAAATGTAGATGGCGGTATTTCAACTACATATTTAGGAACAAAAGGCTTATTAGCTTCATTTATTTCAGCATTCATTACTGTAAATATGTATAAATTCTGTGTTATTAAAGATGTTACAATTCACATGCCAAAAGAAGTGCCAGGTACTATTTCTCAAATGTTTAGAGATGTATTCCCATTCTCATTCTCAGTTTTAGTATGTGTATTGATTGATGTGGCATGTAGAACTGCATTTAATTATACTTTTGCCGAAGCTATTATCACATTGCTTCAACCATTATTTACTGCTGCCGATGGATATTTAGGAATCTGTATTATTTGGGGTGCTATGGCATTGTTCTGGTTTGTAGGTGTACACGGACCAAGTATTGTAGAACCAGCTATTGCAGCTATTATTTATGCTAACGTAGATGCAAACTTAGCGTTATTCAAAGCTGGTGAACAAGCCTCTAACGTATTAACTGTAGGACTTGGAAACTTCGTAGGAACAATGGGAGGAACTGGAGCTACCCTTGTAGTACCATTCTTATTCATGTTGTTCGCAAAATCAAAACAATTAAAAGCTGTTGGTAAGACAACATTTGTTCCAGTATGTTTTGCGGTAAATGAACCATTGTTATTCGCTACACCAATTGTATTGAATCCATATTTCTTCATTCCATTCTTGATTACTCCAATGATCAACGTATCATTGTTCAAATTCTTTGTGGACGTATTAAAAATGAATTCATTCATCTACGTATTACCATGGGCAACACCAGCTCCAATTGGATTGATCTTAGGTACAGGAATTAGTTTATTAGCTGTTGTATTAGCTGTTGTATTAATTGTTGTAGATGGAATTGTTTACTTACCATTTATTAAGGCATATGATGCAACTTTACTACAAGAAGAAAAAGAAAAAGAGGCATTAGATGCTTTAGAAGAACAAGTTAAAAAAGAAGAAGCTAAAGAAATTCAACCTTTAAGTTTAAATAAAAATATTAATGTATTAGTATTATGCGTAGGTGCTGGAACATCAGCTATGTTTGCCAATGCAGTTAAAGAAGGTGCAGAAATTGAAAATCTTCCAATTGATGCAACCGCAAGTGCATATGGTTCACATTATGATATCTTGAAAGATTATGACATTGTTGTATTATCACCACAAGTACAATCGCATTTAGAAGAAGTGCAACAAGATGCTTCTAAATATGGTACTAAAGTTGTCGCAACAAAGGGTGCACAATATATTAAATTAACTCGTGATCCAAAGGGTGCTGTTGAATTTATTTGTGAACAAGTAAAGGAAGGATAAACGTATGAAATTTTCGGATGATTTTATTTTCGGAGGTGCTACTGCCGCATATCAATGCGAAGGTAGCACACTCGAATATGGTAAAGGAAAAGTATCTTGGGATGATTTTCTTGCTAAACAAGGACGTTTTAAAGCAGATCCAGCCAGTGATTTCTATCATCAATATGGACAAGATTTAAAACTATGTAACATGTTTGGTGTCAACGGAATTCGTATCTCTATTTCATGGGCTAGAATTTTTCCAGAAGGTACTGGAAAAATCAACCAGGAAGGTGTTGATTTCTATCATAGAGTATTTAAGGAATGTCATAAAAATCATGTAGAGCCATTTGTGACATTACATCATTTTGATACTCCAGATGTACTTTACCAAAAAGGTGATTTCTTGAATCGAGAAACAATCCAGGCGTTTGTAGAATTTTCAAAATATTGTTTTGAAGAATATAAAGATGAAGTAACGTATTGGTTTACATTCAATGAAATTTGGGCTGTTGCCACAAACACATATATTGAGGGAACTTTCCCAAATGGGGAAAAGTATAATATGACGAAAGCTTTCCAGATCATGCATAATATGATGGTGGCACACGCCTTGGCTGTGTTGGAATACAAAAAGGCAGGATATAACGGAAAGATTGGTGTTGTACAGTCTTTAGAATATAAATATCCATTTGATGAAAATAATTTGGATGATATCCAGGCTGCAAAAAATGAAGATGTACTTCAAAATCAATTCTTGTTGGATGCAACATTTAAAGGGTATTATTCAATAGAAACAATGGAAGTTGTGAATCGTTTAGTCAGTATTAATAATGGTTCTTTAGAGTTGTTAGATGAAGACTTTGATGTATTAAAACAAGCTGCCCTATTAAATGACTATATGGGTATGAATTATTATCAATCTCGTTTTATTCAACATTATGAAGGAGAAAATGATATCCACCATAATGGGACAGGAGAGAAGGGAACTTCTAGATTCTGTTTAAAAAATGTAGGACGAAGAATGGAAAAGGAAGGCATTCCTCGTACAGACTGGGATTGGTTGATTCATCCAGAGAGTATGTTTGATATGTTAGTGCGTATTCGCCAACAATATCCAAACTATAAAGCAATCTATATCACAGAAAATGGTATGGGATATAAAGATGATTTTGAAGATGGAATTATCGATGATGAACCACGTATTGACTTTATTAGAAGACATTTAGAATTCACATTAAAAGCGATTGAAGCCGGAGTCAATGTCAAAGGTTATTTTGTCTGGTCACTAATGGATATGTTCTCATGGACAAATGGTTATAACAAGCGATATGGCTTATTCTATGTAGATTATGAAACGCAGAAGAGATATCCAAAGGCAAGTGCATACTGGTATAAGCGTGTTTCTGAAACTAAAGAGGTTTAGCAATGAAAAGATACAAAGGTGTAATATTTGATTTTAATGGAACATTGTTTTTTGATAATCCAAAACATATTTTGGCATGGTCAAAAATATCGCAAGATATTCGTCATCATGGAATTGATGAAGAAGAACTTCATGAACATATTAATGGTGTACCAAACAATAAAGTTGTTGAATATATGTTTGGTGGAACGTGTGATCCATCAGAAATGGAAAAATATTCGCAGTTAAAAGAAGAATATTATCGCCAATTTTGTAAAGAAGATCAGGCAACATTTCATTTAGTAAAGGGAGCTGAAGAATATTTTGATTATTTAAAAGAATCAAATATTCCATTTACAATCGCATCCGCATCTATTAAGCCAAATATTGATTTCTTTGTAGAATCGTTTCATCTAGATAAATGGATTGAGCCCTCTAGGATTGTCTATGATGATGGAACGTATGAAAATAAGATCGCAATGTTTAAAAAGGCAGCTCATAATATTGGAGTTAAAATTCAAGATTGTTTGATTATCGAAGACAGTGTTAGTGGGATTACAAATGCTTATAAAGCAGGATGTCACAATATAGTCGTTGTGGATTCTGCCAATAAAAAAGAAGAATACGAAAAGCTTCCTGGAGTTGTACAAGTGATTGATTCTTTTGATAATTTTAAATGAGAGCCATTCATACCAGAATGGCTTTTTTGTATAAATAAAACATCAAATAAACAAAAACAAACAAATAATCATTATTTGAAACCTAAATTCAACATCTATGTTTAAATTGTTGTTTGAATATGTTGACATGTATGAAGAAAACGCTTACACTAAAATCAAATGAGCAAATCTTAAATTTATAACCATATCTGCATAATATTGATGATGAGCCGTATATAAATAAATGAATAATTGATCATTATTTTTGTGGATAGTGTAGCAGGAAAAGGGATTTGGCTGTAATAAAAATGATTGATTTTGTTTATATGGAAGGAGAACAAATGAACACAAAAATTAACCAGTTATTAGAGTATGCTTTAAAGAATGGAATGATTGAGAAATACGATTATGATTATTCTGCAAATTTATTGATTGATCTATTTGGTATCCAGGAATTTAAAAGAGAAGAAGTAGAAGACTGTTCTGTCTATGAGATTTTAGATTTCATGTTAGATTATGCGGTTGAAAAAGGTATGATTCAGGATACTGTAACTGAAAAAGATTTATTAGATACTCGCATTATGAATTGTGTAATGCCTAGACCTAGTGAAGTTGTGCATACTTTTAAGAGTCTATATTCTATGAATCCTAAAGATGCAACAGATTACTTCTATAAGTTGAGTATCGATTCAAACTATATCCGTAAATCAAGAATTGATAAGAATATCAGTTTTGCACATTTCTGTAAGTATGGAGATATTCAAATTACGATCAACTTGTCAAAACCAGAGAAGGATCCAAAGGAAATCGCAAAGGCAAAAAATGCCGTAAGCACTTCGTATCCTGCATGTTTATTATGTAAGGAAAATGTCGGTTTTGCCGGAAACTTAAATCATCCAGCTAGACAAACACATCGGATTATTCCACTAGATTTAAATGGACATACATACAATTTACAATATTCACCATATGTGTACTACAATGAGCACTGTATTGTATTTAATAGTGAACATACGCCAATGAAGATGGATCGTTCTACATTTGAGCATTTATTCGCATTTATTGATAAATTCCCACACTATATGATTGGAAGCAATGCAGATCTTCCTATCGTTGGTGGATCGATTTTAAGTCATGATCACTATCAAGGTGGAAGACACCATTTTCCAATGGAAGACGCAAAAGTTGTTAAGAGCTATACATATAAGGATGTACAAGTGGATATACTTTACTGGCCATTATCAACACTTCGATTAACATCAAAATCGAAAGAAAACGTATTGGATCTAGCTACTAAAATTTTTGAAACATGGTGTACATACAGTGATGAAAGTTTAGATATTATTGCCAATGAATCTGGCGTTCGTCATAATACAGTAACGCCAATTGTAAGAAAGAAAGATGGCAAATATCAAATGGATGTAGTTTTACGAAATAATCGTACTACAGAAGAATATCCATTAGGTATCTTCCATCCTCACTCAGAACATCACCATATTAAAAAAGAAAATATTGGTTTGATTGAAGTGATGGGATTGGCTATTTTGCCAGCACGATTAAAAACAGAGTTAGAACAAATTAAATTATGTTTATCTGGAAAAGCAGATTTTGATTCTTATCCAGAACTTGAAAAACACAAAGACTGGTATGAATACTTGAAGACATATTCTTATTCAAATGTGGATGCATTCATGGAAATGGAAGTCACAAAGAAATTCGTATCTGTATTAGAGAATGCCGGCGTATATAAAATGGATGATGAAGGGATGGACGGCTTTAGCCGTTTTGTAAAGACATTATGGTAGAGGTAAAAGAAAGATTAGAGAATGGAATTGATGTATTATCGATTTCAAATTCACATTTAACTGTAGAAGTTACAAACTTTGGTTGTACTCTTTTAAAGATTGTAACGAAAGATAAGAATGATCAAGACTGTGATTGTATTTTAGGATTTGAACATGTTGAAGATTATCAAAAACGAGATGGAACCTATTTAAATGCCTTAGTTGGACGAGTATGCAATCGTATTGAAAAAGGTACATTCACAATGAATGGGACAGAATATCATGTGCCTATTAATAATGGACCAAATTCACTACATGGAGGTATTGAGGGATTCTCTTATAAAGTATTTGATTATTCTTTAATTGAAGATGGCGTTAAATTCCACTATGTATCAAAAGATGGAGAAGAAGGCTATCCTGGAACATTAGATTTCTATGCGATCTATTGGCTAGATGAATCGAGTTTACACATTCAATATAGTGGTGTTAGCGACAAAGATACGTTGATCAATATCACAAACCATGGCTATTTCAATTTAAATGGATATGCATCGAATATTGATGATCATACGTTACGAATTTCAGCATCTAAATTTGGTTGTGTAGATCTAGATGGATTATATACAGGTCAATTAAGAGATGTTAAAGAGACTGCATTTGATTTTAATACAGAAAAAAGAATTGGAGATTTTATTCATTCAGAGGACGAACAATTAATCATCGCAAGAGGTTATGATCATCCATATGTATTTGATACTAAAGAAAATCAAGTGTGTTTATACAGTTCACTAAGTGGTATTGAACTAAAAGTATCCACAACATATCCAACGGCACAAATCTATAGTGCGAACTACTTAGATGGACAGACAGATAAATATGGTAAGATTATGCATCCACAAGATGGATTGTGTATTGAAACAAGCTATATCGCCGATTCGATTCATAAAGAAGAGAATCCAAAAGTTTTATTAAAAGCAGGACAAGTATTTGAAGAAGAAACAACATATACATTCGAGGTAAGAAAATGAAAACAACAGAAATTAAAGAACAAGTAGTATCCGGTAAATATGATGCATTGATTGAAGATCTATATGCAGATCCAAGTTTATTAGACTATCAAAAACAACGTTATGCTGCTGCATTAGATAAATACCAAACATTATTTGGAGATGATGAAGTGAGTATTTATAGTGCTGCTGGAAGAAGTGAGATTTCAGGAAATCATACAGACCACCAACACGGTTGTGTACTTGCAGGATCTATCAATTTAGATGCGATTGGAATTGTATCTAAACAAGATCATGTAATTAAAGTGATTTCTGATGACTTTGACATCAAACCAATTGATTTGAATGATTTAGACAAAAAAGAAGATGAACTAGGAACAAGTGAAGCCTTGATTCGTGGCGTAGTTTCTAAATTAAAAGAATTAGGCTATAACGTAGGTGGATTTAAAGCTTTCATTACGAGTGATGTATTAATGGGGGCTGGACTATCAAGTTCTGCAGCATTTGAATCTATTATCGGTACAATTATTGATGGATTATACAATGATATGAAGATCGATATGGTAACGATCGCTAAAGTGGGTCAATATGCAGAAAATGTATATTTTGGAAAACCATGTGGATTGATGGATCAATGTGCATGTGCTGTTGGTGGACTTATTTCAATTGATTTTAAAGATACTTCAAACCCAATTGTAAATAGTGTGAATGTTGATTTCTCAAAATATGATCACAGTTTATGTATTGTAGATACAAAGGGAAGTCATGCCGATTTAACAGATGCCTATGGTGCTGTACCACAAGAAATGAAAGAAGTTGCTCACTATTTTGGTAAGGAAGTTCTTCGTGAAGTGGATGAAGATGAGTTCTATGCAAATATCGCAAACTTAAGAACGACTTTAAATAATGATCGTGCAATCTTAAGAGCTATTCATTTCTTCAATGAAAATAATCGTGTAAATACATGTGTAGAAAAATTGAACAACGATGATTTTGAAGGTTTCAAGGCATTAATTCAAGAATCAGGAAATTCAAGCTACAAATTCCTACAAAACGTATATGCAGACTTTGACTATAAGAACCAGGCTGTATCTTTAGGTTTAGCTATGTCTGAAATGATTTTAAAAGATCATGGCGTGTGTCGTGTTCATGGTGGAGGTTTTGCCGGAACGATTCAAGCCTTTGTTGAAAATGGCTATGTAGAAACATATAAAGAAGAAATTGAAAAAGTATTTGGAAAGGGAAGCTGCCACATCTTAAAAGTAAGAAAACTAGGTGGCTGCAAGGTTATCGACTAATGAATATCTTAGTAACAGGTGGAACCGGATATATTGGTAGTCATATTTGTGTTGAATTATTAGAGAGTGGTTATGATGTTGTAGTAATTGATGATTTCTCGAATTCAAAACCAGATGTGTTGGAATCGATTTATAAAATTACAGG
>NZ_JACRWH010000044.1:0-18063 GCF_014306155.1 Holdemanella hominis
TGGACGTGAAGCAGCTGTCAGAGCATTACAGGTAGCTGGTTTAGAAATTACAATGATCAATGATGTAACACCAATTCCACACAACGGATGTCGTCCACCAAAACGACCTCGTGGATAGTCACCATACTAAGGAGGTGTCCAAATGAGCACAAAGTATAAAATTTCGACTATCGAAGAAACAACAAAAGTAGGTAAATTCTTATTAGAACCATTAGAATATCGTTATGGTACACCATTAGGTAATGCACTTCGCCGTGTATTATTATCTTCAATTCCTGGAGGTGCGATCTTCAGTATTCGTATTGACGGCGTATACCACGAATTTACAGGTATTAAAGGGGTAAAAGAAGACGTTGCTTCAATTATTTTAAATTTGAAACAATTGATTTTAGATATTGATATTCATGACAATGAAGTTTATACACTTCGTATTGACCAGGAAGGACCAAAAACAGTCTTAGCAGGTGATATCGAATGTCCAACAGGAGTTACTGTGTTAAACAAAGATTTACCAATTTGTACTTTGTCTGAAGGAGGTTCTATGCACATGGAACTTCAGGCTCGTTTAGGCCGTGGATTCGTACGTTCTGATGTAAATAAAAGAATGTACCAAAATGAAGGACAACCTCTTGGTATTATTTATACAGATTCTCTATATTCACCAGTTAAAAATGTTAGCTATGTAGCTACACCAATTAAAGGCGAAGATGGAAGTATGTATGATTCATTAGAGTTAGAAATTACTACAGATGAAACAATTAAACCGAGTGAAGCATTAGCTGTAGCAGGTAAAATCTTACGTGATCACTTATCAATTTTGGCATCAGTTGATGAAGCTAGTCTTGAAGTGAAAGAAAAAGAAGTTGAAGTTTCAGAAGAACCTGTAGCACATACTACTCATAAAATGATTGAAGACTTAGAACTATCAGTTCGTTCTTATAACTGTTTAAAACGTGCTGGTATTGCGACTGTTGATGAATTAACTCAAAAAACAGAAGAGGAAATGATTCACGTTCGTAATTTAGGAAAGAAATCATTACAAGAAGTTAAAGACAAAATTAAAGAATTAGGATTGTCTTTTAAGCAGAATAACGGATAGGAGGAAATACCATGTGGAATCGTAAATTGGGACGTAAAGCCGATCATCGTAAAGCATTGTTGCGTAACATGGCAACATCTTTGATTGAAAACGGACAAATCGAAACAACAGAAATGAAAGCAAAAGAATTAAGCGCTGTAATGGACTCATTAGTAACATTAGCAAAACGTGGTGATTTACATGCACGTAGACAAGCAGCAGCTTATGTTCGCAATGTAGAAGTTGATGAAGAGGGAACAACAGCTCTTCAAAAATTATTCAATGAAATTGGACCAGCATATGCAGATCGTAATGGTGGATACACTCGTGTAGTAAAAACACGTATCCGTCGTGGAGATGCAGCTCCAATGGCAATTGTACAATTCGTTAAGTAATTTAATAAATAATAAAGGCACTGAGTTAATCAGTGCCTATTTTTTTGTGATAACTTTTTGAATTTGATCTTCCTTCCAAATGACAAGATCACAATCAAATCCCTCTTTAACTTGTCCTTTATGTTTAAAACCTAATACATTCGCAACATTTTTCGTAAAGAATGGCAAAGCATTTTCATACCCAAATTCATTTTTCAGATAAATGAATTCTTTTTTTAAGTTTGAAATTGGCGTAATACCAATTTCTTTAACGGATCCATCTTCATTGTATGTAGACCAAGATCCTTGTGCATCACTAGAAATGGTTACTTTCTCTGTATTTTGGATTTGTTGAATGTAACTCAAAGTTTTACCATTACCATCACATGTAATGTCAATTGTACCACCCATATCAGTAAATCTTTTTGCTTCTTCAAATAAATGAGGATTTCTTGAACAATGTGTAGGCTGGAATAATGAAATAGGAATATCGGCTTTTTCTATGGCCTTAAAGACAAGTTCTAAGGCTTGTTTTTCATCACCCATATGAATTGTTAAATTTGCTTGTTTTCCAGCTATAAGACTCGCTGTACGAATTCTAGAAGCCAAATGAATTAATTCATCTTCTGTAATATGACTCGATCTATGATCACTTAATGCAAGCTTAACCCCTAGAATACTATCAATAAACACAATATCGTCTTCCACTGAACTTGTTAGTGTATTACTAGGATAGGCATAGCTGCCCGTTAAGATATACGTATGTACACCTTTTTGTGTTAGTTCTTTAGCTTTCGCAAATAATTCTTTTGTGCTTCTTGTGTAACCGTCTGTTCCCAATAATCCAATGACAGTTGTGATACCTGCATCTAATATTTCCTGTACATCTATAGGCCTAGCTCTAGAAATAAATCCGGCTTCTCCACCACCACCAGTAATATGAACATGGCGATCAATTAGACCTGGCGTTAAAATGCATCCTGTGCCATCAATTGTTTCAATTGGATAAGAAAGTTCGATATGATTATCAATTTTTTCGATTTTAGAATCTGAAATTAATACATCTTTTACTCCCAAATTTTCAGGTGCATAAATTTGAATATTTTTAATAAGTTTCATGCGTGTCACCTCAAAAAGTATTATATAATAAAACTCAGGTGATGTTATGTTAATTTCAACAGAAAGTTTAAAAAAGAATATAAATGATAAATGCATTTTAAAAGATGCGAGTTTCACAATAGAAGATACTGATAAAATTGCGTTGATTGGAGTCAATGGTACAGGTAAAAGTACTTTATTAAAGATACTTGCAGGTATTGAAAATTATGATTCAGGAATCATAATTAAAAAAAATGGAATCAAGATTCATTATTTACCTCAAAATCCAGAATTCAAAACGGATTGTGTTTGGGATGAAATTCAACTTGTGAATTCTAAAAATGAGCACCCCGTCGCAGAATTTGAATTAAAATCGATTCTAACGAAACTGGGTATTACAGATTATCAAAGCGCCATGTCAAATATGTCAGGTGGACAAAGAAAAAGAGTGGCTCTTGCCTTAGCACTATGCACAAGTTGTGATTTGTTGCTTTTGGATGAACCGACAAACCATTTGGATAATGATATGGTTGAATGGTTGGAAAATTATTTGATTCGATCAAAGAGTGCAATATTTATGGTCACACACGATCGTTATTTTTTAGATCGTGTTTGTACAAAAATGATTGAATTGGATCAAGGCGACTTATATATTCATAATGGAAATTATGAAGTGTACTTAGAAAATAAGGAAACGCGTATTGAACAAGAAAAATTAGCAGCCCATAAACACAAGAACTTATATAAAAAGGAATTAGAGTGGGTTAGAGCGGGCGTACAGGCGCGTGGTACAAAATCTAATAGTCGACTTCAAAGGTTTGAAGAATTGCGTCAGAAACGTTTTAAACAGCAAGAAGAGTCATTAAAAATAAATGCGACTATGCAACGATTGGGGAATAAAACAATTGAATGTATGAATTTAGGATTTAATTATCCAGAAAAGTCATTATTTCATGATTTTAACTATGTATTATTACGACAAGACCGAATAGGTATCATTGGAGAGAATGGATGTGGAAAATCTACTTTGTTAGATGTTATTGCAGGGGTGAAACAACCAACCTATGGAACCATTGAATATGGAACCACAGTTAAAATTGGATATTTCAGACAAGCGGATCAAGGTGTCGATCTAAATATGCGTGTCATTGATTATATTGAAGAAGTTTCTAAAGTCATTGAATACGATTGTATGACACTAAGTGCTTCGCAAATGCTTGAAAGATTTTTATTTCCAAGAAATATGCACTATACCACGCTATCAAGACTATCCGGTGGAGAAAGAAGAAGACTATATCTATTAAGAGTTTTGATGCAAGAACCAAATATCCTGTTATTGGATGAGCCAACAAATGATTTGGATATTTTGACATTAGACGTATTAGAAGATTATTTAGATGATTTCCAAGGAGCCATTATTACTGTAAGCCATGACCGATATTTTTTGGATCGTGTTGTGGATAAAGTGTTTGTCCATCAAGAAGATGGTACTTTTAAACAGTACAGTGGAGGATATAGTGATTATTTAGTGAAATCAAAAGATGAGAATAAGAAGGTTGTTGTTCAAAAGCCGATTGAAAAGAAGAAAAGATCTCAATTATCTTATATGGAAAAAAAGGAATTGGAGCAACTTCCTGAGAAGATGGAAGTATTAGAAAGTGAAATCGAAGCTTTAGACTATCAGATGAATGAGTGTCAAAGTGATTTTGCGAAATTAAAAGAATTAAGTGATTTGAGAGCGCAGAAAGAAGAAGAACTTGAAACTTTAACTAATCGTTGGATGGAATTAGAAGAAAAAAAGGAAGGATAAGTTTTAATTGGATATGGAGAAAAGGGAATTTTTTAAACAGCCATTACATGTATTTTTACTAGCCGTGCTATGTTGTACACTATGGGGAAGTGCAGCTCCATTCATTAAATGGGGATATAAGCTATTTAATATTGAAGGTGTACCTAGTATTTTAATGTTTGCAGGCATACGTTTTACATTAGCTGGATTTTTAGTCATATTATTTGCTTCTTTCTTACAGAAAAAAGTATTAGTTGCTAAAAAAGAGAATATTCAAGGCATATGCACTCTAGCTCTTTTTCAAACGGCTGGACAGTATTTTTTCTATTATATTGGACTTTCACATACATCAGGAGTCAACGGATCCATTATTTCAGGAACCAGTGCCTTTATATCTTTGTTAGTGGCAAGTTTAATTTTTCATTATGAAAAAATTACAGCACGAAAAGCATTAGGCTGTTTTATTGGATTCTTAGGCATTTTATTTATGAATGTCAGTGGAGCCAGTGTCAGTTTTTCCTTTGTGGGTGAAGGCTTTGTGTTGATGTCACAATTTTGTGGATCTATATCGGCTGCCTTTATTAAGAAGTTCACACAAAATCAAAATGCCGTCCTGTTAAGTGGATATCAATTCTCTCTAGGAGGTATTCTCTTAGCTATAACAGGCTATTTAATGGGAGGACACATTACATTTGGATTTAATCTAGGCCTTCTTGTATTGATTCATTTAGCTCTTGTATCTGCTATCGCCTATACGATTTGGGGATTGTTATTATCTGTAAATCCTGTTAGTAAGATTGGTGTCTATATGTGCGTAACACCTATCATCGGTGTGATTTTATCAAGTGTTGTATTACATGAATCCAATCAGGCATTCCAACTATCAAGTTTAATTGCATTGTTACTGGTAAGTTTAAGTGTATTTTTAGTCAATAAAGAAACACAGACAGATTAAGTTCTGTCTTTTTCTTTGCCTAAAAAAAGATCCTAGGCTTATCTAGGATCAAATAATTCAAAGCAGCGCCCCACATCGTTAGGATAATGAGCATCACTTGCAGTAACAATTTTTACATTATTTTCTTTTAGGATATTTCTAAAATCAGCATTTAAGCCAATATCAGGATGATGATATGAATAATGAGCTTTAGTGTTGTCTTCCATTTTAATGTTGTATTCATTTGCCAGACGAGCGATATGATGGTAGGTAGGATGTAAATCGTAGCCTGGATCAATCGAATACAATTTGATCACATCTGGATGACCCACTTGATCAAAGAGATTGGATTGGATTAGTTTTTCAATAGTGTCATAGTAGGACTTATAAATATTAGAAGGATCATTTTTGTTCCAAAGTAATTCTTTAGAAAAGGCATCCATATCATATAGATAACCATTTACAGAGTGTACACTGCCAATTAGAAAGTCAAAATGGTAGTTTTTAAGAATGGAGGATAATAGACTTTCTGTTTCAGGCGTGTAACATACTTCAAGGCCAAAACGTACAGCGATGTCAAAAGTTTCTTTTTTTAATGCCTCAATTAATTTTAAATAATCATCTATGGAGTTTTTTTGTTTCTTTAAAAACCACTCTTCTTGTAATTTAGATACTTCACAAACTCTTTTATAACAGTCTTTAAATTCAAAGAATCTATGTGTGTGATCTAATATTTGAAGATGAGTAATCCCTTTTTCTTTGGCAGCATCGATAAACTTATGAACATATTCAATGCTTAAATCACCATTTTCTAAATGTGTATGTGCATCAATCATAGTACCATCCTATTTCTTATAAGTAGATACTCTAATCATACCATTGATTTTTTCAATTGGAGAAATATCAACTTCTGAATCTAAATCAATAATTGTATACGCAATATCTTTTTTAGATTTATTCATTAAGTTTTCAATATTAGCATCCTTAAAAATATCTGTGATTTGAGAAATCATTTTAGGCTTATTTTCATGAATACAAGTGATTCTAAATGGTGAATTCATATCCATCTTCGCATTTGGTAAATTGACAGAATTTGAAATATTTCCATAAGTTAAATAATTCATCAGTTCCTGAGCGGCTTTTAAAGCACAATTCTCTTCACTCTCTTCGGTTGAAGCACCTAAGTGAGGAATTGCGATGACTTTATCATTTTGAATAACTTTTAAACTTGGAAAATCAGTCACATAAGATTCAACTTTGTTGTCATCTAATGCCACCAATAGAGCATCTTCATCAACGAGGCCACCACGAGCAAAGTTTAATAATTTGACGCCATCTTTCATCTTGTCAAAACTATCTTTATTGATAAAGTTTTTAGTTCCATCATTTAAAGGCACATGAATCGTAATAAAATCACATTGACGATATAAATCATCAATATTTGTGACATGATTTACATATCGAGATAAGTTCCATGCAGCATCGACAGACATATATGGATCATATCCATAAACTTTCATACCAAAGCGTAAGGATAGATTGGCAACCTGGATACCAATGGCACCACAACCGATGACACCTAGTGATTTACCGGTTAATTCGTGTCCAGCATATTTCTTTTTTTGTTTTTCAATATCTTTTGTGATGTTCTCATTTTCTTTTTGCGTTTGGATCCATTCAATACCATGATAAATATCACGACTTGCTAGTAACATACCCGCAAATACAAGTTCTTTTACGGCATTACTATTTGCGCCTGGAGTATTGAATACGGCAATCCCTTTTTTAGTACAAGTATCAATATCAATGTTGTTGACACCCGCACCTGCACGAGCGATAGCTTTAAGGTTGGCATTATATGTAATATCATGAAGATTGGTACTACGAACTAAAATAGCATCTTCATCTTCCATATTTTCGTTTACTTCATAATCTGGCGTAAACTGATCTAAACCAATTTGCGCAATATTATTGTAGAGCTTTATTTTAGGCATTATAATTCTCCTCTTCAAATTTCTTCATAAATGCAATTAGGGCTTCTACACCTTCAAGTGGCATGGCATTATAAATACTTGCACGCATACCACCAACCGTTCTGTGACCTTTAATATTTACAATTCCTGCTTCTTTTGCTTCTTTAACAAATTTAGTATCTAGATTCTTATCACTAGTCACAAAAGGAACATTTGTATAAGAACGATCTTCAGGTACAACAGGATTTGAATAGAGTTTAGAAGCATCAATATAGTCATATAATAATTTAGCTTTTTTACGATTGATCTTTTCCATATTTTCCAATCCACCTATTTGTGTTTCTAGCCATTCAAGTACTAAACCACAAATATAGATGGAATAAGTAGGTGGCGTATTGAACATAGAATCATTGTCAGCATATGTTTTGTAGTTTAACATGCTTGGTGTTTTTTCATCAGCTAAACCAATCAAGTCTTTTTTTATGATAACCACAGTTAAACCTGCAGGCCCCATATTCTTTTGAGCACCGGCAAAAATTAAATCATATTTAGAAACATCCGTTCTTTCACTTAAAATACAACTTGATAAATCTGCAACTAATAACTTTCCTTCATGTGGAGGAAGTTCTTTATATTTAGTTCCATAGATTGTGTTGTTCTCACAAATATATACATAATCAGAATCTTCACTTAAATCTTCTTGTTTAATTTTAGGAATATACGTAAAGTTATCTTCTTCACTTGACGCTACTACATTTACTTTTCCTAATTTTTTATGTTCTTTTAAAGCTTTCTTTGTCCATTGACCTGTATTGATCAAATCTACGTTATGTTTTTCTAAATTCAAAGGAATCATAGTAAATTGTAAAGAAGCACCTCCTTGTAAGAATAAAATTTCATATTCATCAGGAATGTTCATCAATCTTTTTAATCTTGCTTTACAAGTATCTATAATATCCTGGAATTCACTGGAACGGTGGGACATCTCCATAACACTCATTCCACTATTATGAGCATCTAACATTTCGCTTGCAGCTTTGGTTAAGACCCATTCTGGTAAGCATGCGGGACCGGCACTAAAGTTATATACACGTGTCATTTTGTTACCTCGGTGAAAGCATTTCCACCTTTCCTTTCTTTATGTTTCACGATTATACATTTATTTACATTATATTTCAATAATTTTGTTCATAAATTAAATTCAGGTGTGCTTAAAATTAAAACAAATCATTTAACAAAACCTTAACAGAACCATTTTTTTCGTTTAACAAACATGCATTATGATATGTGTGTCGAAAGAAAAGAGGACAAGGAAAATATGAATAAGTTTTTAAAAGGCGCAATGATCGTAGGATTATCTGCAGCTATGGTAGGATGTAGTTCAAATACTGCATCCGATGACAGCGATTCAAAAAATGAAAGTTTAAGCGGAACAATTACAGCCGCAGGCTCAAGTGCATTGAAACCATTGGTTGATGTTGCAGCCGAACAGTTTTCAAACGAAAACCCAGATGTTTCTATTACAGTAGATGCTGGTGGTTCAGGAGAAGGTTTAAAACAGGTAGCTGATAAAACAGTTACACTAGGAAACTCCGATGTGGCAGCTGAAGAAAAATTAGATAAGGATCAAGCTAAAGATTTAGTCGATCACCAAGTTTGTGTTGTAACAATGGCTCCAATCGTAAATAAAGATGTTGGTGTTAAAGATTTAACCAAACAACAATTGATTGATATCTTCACAGGAAAAACAACGAACTGGAAAGATGTTGGTGGACCAGATGAAGACATTGTCTTAGTTACTCGTCCAACTTCATCAGGAACAAGAGCAACATTCCAAAAATATGCATTAGATGGAAATGAAGAAGCTAGCAACGCTTCAATGGAAACAGATGATTCTGGTGTATTGTTACAAAATGTAACAGATACAAGAGGTGCAATCGGTTATGTGGCATTATCTTACTTAGTAGACAATGACGATGTAGATACAGTCGCAATTGATGGCGTTGAACCGACATTAGAAAACACATATAGTGGTGACTATAAAGTTTGGACATTTGAGCACATGTATACAAATGGAGAGCCAGATAAAGCTACAAAAGCATTCTTAGATTACATCATGGGTGAAAAATTCGGTAAGAAAATGGAATCATTAGGCTATGGTGTTTCTAGCAAAATGGAAAAAACAGATCACTAATTGCGAGTTCTTTAACGGACATTGAAATATATGTCCGTTATTCATTTAGTTTGGAGGAATTTGATGAGTCGTAAAAGCATGTTTTGTAAAGAATATTTTTGGCAGATTCTTGTCACAATTGGTGGTCTGCTCGTGATATTTGTAACTCTATTAATTGGAGCTTTTCTAGTTTATAAAGGTTCTGATACATTTTTTAAATTTCATCATACTCTAGGAGAGTTTCTTGGCAGTGCAAATTGGGCACCAATGGATAATGCCAGTTCAAAAGGACATGTAGGAGCCTTGATCTTTATTGTTGGATCGCTATGTGTTTGTGGATTGGCCTTATTGATTGCCACGCCTTTTGCGTTAGGATCATCTATTTTTATGACAGAAATTTCACCTAAGTTTGGTGAAAAATTCTATCGTCCTATGGTAGAAATTTTTGCCGGAATTCCTAGTGTTGTCTATGGATGGGTTGGATTAACGGTCTTGATTCCGTTCTTAAAGAAAGTATTTGATTTGCAGGTAGGACATTCCGTGCTTGCGGCAAGTCTTGTTTTATCAATTATGATTTTCCCATCGATTACCAGTGTTGCCAGTGATGCGATTCGAGCTGTTTCAAAAGAAACACGAATGGCTGCTTATGGACTTGGCTCAACACGTTGGCAAACGATATATCGTGTCGTAATTCCTGCTGCATTACCTGGAGTCATTTCAGGAATTGTATTAGGACTTGCAAGAGCGTTTGGTGAAGCTTTAGCTGTTGCGATGGTTATTGGGCAAACAACAGCTTTGCCTAAGAGTATTTTTTCTACTTCAAAAACACTAACAACGGAAATTGCAGCTCAAATGGGAAATGCGATGGAAGGTGGAGAAATGAAGGCAGCCCTATGGACAATGGCTTTATTATTGTTCTTGATTTCGTTATTATTTATTACTATTATTCATAAGTTTTCAAAACCGAAAGGAGAATAGAGATGGATTCTAGAATTAAAAGAGCAAAAATGATTGATCAATTCATGACAATCGTCTTTTATGGTATCGCCTTATTCTTCTTTTTACTTCTTGTAGGCTTTGCCGGTAAAGTTATTATTGGAGGGTTGTTAGGGGCTAAACCAGAAATGTTTGGCTTTACTCGATCTGGCAGCATTGGAAACCAAGTTTTTAATACGATTTACTTAGTATTTATTTCTTTGTTGGTTTCGGTTCCAATTGGAGTATTAGCAGGCATTTATTTGGCGATGTACGCAAAACCTGGGCTTGTAACACGCTTTTTAAGAACTTGTATTGAAACATTGTCTTCTTTACCAAGTATTGTTGTAGGTTTATTTGGATATTTGATTTTCTTAGTTGTCATTGGATTATCAAAAAGTTTATTAGCAGGTGCCCTGTCTATATCAATTCTAAGTTTACCTTTGATTACAACAACTACAGAAGATGCGATAAAAGGTTTGCCTGAAGGCTATTATCACGGAAGTATGGGACTTGGAGCAACAAAGTGGCAAACCATATTCCATGTATTATTGCCAGCATGCCTATCACGTATTATGACTGGAGTTATCTTGGCGGCTGGTCGTGGATTTGGTGAAGCTGCTGTATTACTTTATACAACTGGTTCAGGAAGTGATTTGCGTTGGAATAATTTTAGTTTTACTTCTCCAACATCGCCAATTAATGTGTTAAGACCTGCTGAAACATTATCCATCCAAATCTGGAACTTACAAACCAATGGACAAGATCGTGCATTGGCTAATTTATCTAGTGCTGTGTTGATGATTTTAGTATTGGCATTTAGTATTGGAGCCAATGTTTGGTCAAGACACATTTCCAAAAAACAAGCTGGATTAGAGAAATAGAAAGGTTACGTATGAATAATAAATTTACAGTGAATGATCTGAATTTATATTATGGTGATTTTCATGCCTTAAAGAATATAAATTTGGATATCAAAGAAAAAGAAATTACAGCATTCATTGGTCCTAGTGGATGTGGTAAATCAACATTTTTAAAAACATTGAATCGAATGAATGATTTGGTGGAAAGTACTAAAATCACAGGTGATATTTGTCTAGATGGAACGGATATCTACAAAAATATGGATGCGATTGAATTAAGACGTAGAGTTGGAATGGTATTTCAACAACCCAATCCATTCCCAAAAAGTATTTATGATAATATTGCGTATGGCCCAAGAATTTTTGGAATCAAAAAGAAAAGTGAATTGGATGAAATTGTTGAAAGAAGTTTAAGACAAGCTGCCATTTGGGATGAAGTGAAGGATCGTCTACATAAATCCGCATTGGGAATGTCTGGTGGACAACAACAACGCTTATGTATCGCAAGAGCCTTGGCTATGCAGCCGGAAGTGTTGTTGATGGACGAACCTACAAGTGCTCTAGATCCAATTTCAACTAGTAAGATTGAAGAGTTAACTTTAGAATTGAAAAAAGACTATACAATCGTTATTGTTACTCACAATATGCAGCAAGCTATGCGTATTAGTGATAAAACAGCCTTCTTCTTATTGGGAAATTTAATTGAGTATAGTGCTACAGAAACATTGTTCTCTGCGCCAAAAGAAAAGAAAACAGAAGACTATATTACAGGGAGGTTTGGATAATGGTTTTACCTACAAAGTTTTTAAAACAAACAAAACAGTTAGAACTGACTATGGCACAAATGTCTCAAGACTGTTTAAAAGGATTGTGGTTTTGCAAGCACGCTATTTTAGATGGAAACAAAACTTTAGTTCAAGATGTTTCACAAATGCATGAAGAAGTGAGTGAACAAGGAAGAGAAGCTGAACAGATTTGTATGAAGATTCTTCTTCTTCAACATCCAGTTGCGAAAGACTTAAGACGTATTACTGTAGCTACAAATACAATTCGTGATCTAACACGTATTATGGATCAGGAAAAAGAAGTTTCAGAACTGATTTGTGCTTTGAATATGGAAAATTTAGTTGTGGATGATAGTATTCAACAACAATTTATCATCGCAAAAGAAATGATTACACTTGCGATTGAAGGTTTTATTCAGAAAGACGAAAAAGCAGCAGATCAAGTTATTAAAATGGATGATCAAGCGGATGCACAATATGAAAAGGCTAAAGAGGTTTATGTTGATTTATTAGCCAGAAAAGAGCATGATACAGGGACTCTAGTGGATGTGTTACTTGTCGGTAAGTACTTAGAAAGAATTTGTGATCATTGTGTAAATATTGGAAAATGGGTTCTTTATCAAAAGTCTGGTATTTTTGAAGAAATTGAATGAAAAAAAGCTGTAAGCAAATTTGCTTACAGCGTATTTTTTACTTGGTGGAGCGTATCGGGATCGAACCGATGACCCCCTGCGTGCAAGGCAGGTGCTCTCCCAGCTGAGCTAACACCCCAAGTGCTTTATAATATTACCTAATTATTTTGGAAAATGCAAGCTTTTTCTGATAAAATTAACTTATGAAAAAGAAATGGACATGGATCATTATATTATGTATATTCAATTTCAGCTTAATGGGCTTTATTTTAACACACCCCACACCAAATTCGAAAGAAGCAACAAAGATTGTAAAAAATGTTTCTACAAAAAAACAGGAAAATAAAAAATCATTTACGTTTGTAGGTGTAGGTGACAACTTGTATCATGGTGCGATGTATTGGTACCCATACCAAAGAGATGGATATTACAATTTTGATTCCTATTATGAAATGACAAATAAATATACACAAAATGCAGATTTGGCATATATCAATTTTGAAACGTTATGCATTGGAGAAGAGTATGAATTGAGTGGATACCCTACTTTTAATGGACCTATAGAAATTCTGTCTTCTGTCAATAAGGCTGGCTTTGATTGGTGGAGTTTAAGTTCAAATCACTCTATGGATCGAGGGGCTGAGGGTTTATTAACACAGATTGATTTGGTTCGAAAGAATTATCCAGATGTTATTACGACGGGTTCGCATACGTCTCAAAAGGATAAAAAGCGTACATTAGTAAAAGAAATCAATGGAATCAAAGTAGGATTTCTTGGATATACCTATGGCTTGAATGGATTTAGTGTGCCTGAAGATAAGCTATGGCTTGTGGATTTGATTGATAAGGATCAAATGAAAAAAGATATGGAAGCTTTAAGTAAAGTGAGCGATGTCCAATTGGTTTCTATGCATTGGGGTGAAGAATATCAGATGGAGCCGACTGAAGAGCAGGAAGATTTGGCAAATTATTTAAATGAACTAGGTGCCGAGGTTGTGATTGGTTCACACCCACACGTTATTGAACCGGCAAAAGTTATTAAAAGAAAGAAGCAAGATACACTTGTGTATTATTCATTAGGAAATTATACGAGTGCCCAGGATATGGATATTACTATGGTTGGTGGAATGGCTAGCTTCACACTGAACTATGATCCAGATACAAAAAAGACTTCTTTTACAGATACTAAATTTATTCCATTGATTACATGGTTTGATGTAGGGTATAATGCATGGAAGACTTACCCAATCGAAGATTACAATGATTCGCTTGCACAAACACATAATTTAGCTTCGAATTATGATCTTTCAAAAGAGTGGGTGCAACAATTTGTCCAGTCTGTAATGCAAGATTGTGATGGAGTAGAGGTGGTTTTAGAATGAGTCAAAATCAAAAGACAATAGCCGAAAATCGTAAGGCAAGACATGAATATGAGTTGTATGATCGTTTTGAAGCAGGTTTAGTGCTTCAGGGAACAGAAATTAAAAGTATTCGAAGAGGAAAAGTTCAATTAAAGGACAGCTATATCAGTTTTCAAAAAGGGGAAGCTTTTATTAAAGGTATGCATATTTCTCCTTATGAATTTGGAAACCGATTTAATCATGATGAAACGCGTGATCGCAAGCTCTTAATGCATAAGCAGGAAATTCAAAAATTGGAGCAATCTGCGCGTGTTAAAGGGTATACGGTTGTACCTGTGAGAATTTATTTGTATAAAGGTTTGGCAAAGTTAGAAATTTCTTTGGCGAAAGGTAAAAATCTTCATGATAAGCGTGAGTCTCAAAAGGCGAAGGATGCGCAAAGAGAGATTCAAAAGGCCTTGAAAAATCAGTATTAATAGATTATACTGATGTTCCTTGGGGATGTTCAGGCATTCGATGAGTAAATGTTTGGATTCAGCCACAGCCACGAAGGATACGTGTAATAACCAACTTAAATTAATTGCTAAAAATAAACTTGCTAATGTATTTGGTATGAACCAAAGCATGGCTTTCGCTGCTTAATTTTATTGCCTACGTTTGGCTTTGCAGCCCCTTTCTGAAATTTCGCTTTCTTATTTCAGACTGAGTGTTAAAGAAAAGAAGATAGAAATAAGCATTGGCTAGCTGCTTGTCTTGAATCAACTATAGCTAACCCAAAAGAATTTTTGATTCCATCCGAAACTTTTGGATAACTAGATGGAAAAAGCTGTAAACGCTGTCTCGTGGGACTTTGCTTAGACAGGAGTTCGATTCTCCTCATCTCCACCAAAGACAATCAACGCCCTTATTTAAAGGGTGTTTTAATTTATCGTGATGTATTTTTGATGTATAATAAATAAGAAAGAAGGTATAGTATGAGAATTGCAGTCAGTTATAAAGATGGAGAAGTGTTCCAACATTTTGGGCATAGCTCAGAATTTAAAATCTATGAAACCGATCATAATGAAATTATTAAGAGTGAAGTGATTACAGTCGAAGGACATGGACATGTTAGTGTTTCGAATGCTCTAAAAGAACAAAATGTAAACATTGTACTTTGTGGTGGTATTGGTCAAGGGGCTAAAACTGCATTGGCTGGTTTTGGGATTCATTCTTTTGGTGGAGTAACCGGAAATGCAGATGAGGCTGTTAAAAAATATTTAAGTGGGCAACTAGAATTCACAACCGATGTGACTTGTACAAAACATGAATCTGGCGAAAGTCATTCGTGTGGTGGACATTGCCATTAATTCTTGAGTTTTTCTTTTGACACACCTCGTATTTCGGTCTATAATCTAGGCAACAATAGTGATAAGGATATGAATACATTCCATTCAAATGTAGAGAGAGTGTGGTTGGTGAAAACACTTTGCGAATGTATGTATTTACTCCCTTTGAATTGCCCTTGAAAAAGTGTGCCGTAATTCTTGCGTTAAAAGGTTTGAGGTGTATACAGTAATTGTATAAACAAAGGTGGTACCGCGTGCGACAGACGTCCTTTGATGGCTGTCGCTTTTTATATGGAAAAATGGAGGAAAGTAAAATGGAATTAGTGAATGTATTAGAAAATGAACATTTATCTATGTTGAACCACTCATGTGCTCATATGATGGCTCAAGCTGTTAAGCGTTTATATCCAAATGCTAAATTTTGGGTAGGACCTGTTATTTCTGAGGGTTTCTACTACGATATGGATTTAGGGGATGTAAAATTAAAAGAAGAGGATTTGGCGAAAATCGAAAAAGAAATGAAGAAAATTGCCAAAGACGGAAAGAGAATTGTTCGTGAAGAAATCTCTAAAGAAGATGCTTTAGAAATGTTCAAGGATGATCCTTATAAAGTGGATTTGATCAATGGATTAGAGGATGGAAATATCACAATCTATCGTCAAGGTGAATTTGCGGACTTATGTCGTGGACCTCACGTTGAGACTGTTAAGAAGTGTAAAAACTTTAAATTATTGAAACATTCTGGTGCTTACTGGAAAGGTGATGCCAACAATAAAATGCTTCAACGTGTTTATGGTATTTGTTTCGATACAAAAGAAGAATTGGAAGCTCACTTAGAAGCTTTAGAAGAAGCTAAGAAACGTGACCACAAGAAATTAGGGAAAGAAATGGGCTTATTCACAATTAGTGAATTTGCGCCAGGTATGCCTATCTTCTTGCCAGATGGAATGATTTTACGTAACATCTTGGAACAATACTGGTACCAAGAACATACAAAAGAAGGATACCAATTCATTAAGACTCCAATTATGATGTCAAAAGAATTGTGGGAATTGAGTGGGCACTGGGATCATTATAAAGACAATATGTACACTTCAATGGTTGATGATCGTGAATTCGCAATCAAACCAATGAATTGTCCGGGTGCATTATTAGTATATAACTCAACTTTACACTCATATAAAGATTTACCATTGCGTTTAGGGGAATTAGGACAAGTACACCGTCACGAAGCAAGTGGTGCATTGAATGGATTGTTCCGTGTGCGTACATTCACACAAGATGATGCGCACTTATTTGTAACTCCTGATCAATTGGAAGAAGAAGTTAAAAAAGTATTACAATTGGTAGATCGTATTTATTCTGTATTTGGTTTACCATATGAAATTGAATTATCAACACGTCCAGAAAGTGGATATATTGGATCTGAAGAAATTTGGGATGCTTCAGAAAAAGCATTGGCACAAGCTTGTGTTCATGCAGGTAAAGAATATAAAGTAAATCCTGGAGATGGCGCATTCTATGGACCTAAATTGGATATCCATATCAAAGATAGCTTAGGACGTGTATGGCAATGTGGTACTGTCCAGTTGGATATGAACTTGCCTGAAAGATTCGAATGTAAATATGTAGATGCAGATGGAACAAAGAAAACTCCAATTATGTTACACCGTGTAGTTTATGGATCAGTTGAACGTTTCATTGGTATCTTGATCGAACACTTTGGTGGACACTTCCCATTATGGCTAGCTCCACGTCAATTTGTTGTAATTCCAGTACACCACGAAAAACATGTTGAATACGCAAATAAAGTATGTGATGCATTAACGGCATTAGGAATGCGTGCAACAGTAGATTCTCGTAATGAAAAATTGGGTTACCGTGTCCGTGAAGCGCAGCTACAAAAGGTTACTTACCAAATCGTAGTTGGTGATGGAGAGCAAGAAAATAATACAGTTACAATTCGTCAGAGTGGTAAAAAGGAAAGTGTTACATTATCTTTAGATGAAGCTTTAGCTAAATTTAAAGCTGAAGTAGACAACAAAACATTGTTTGGAAAGTAAGAGTTTAGAGGTCAAAAATTGGCCTCTAAATTTTTTTATCTTTTTTTAAAAAAATACTTGCAATAAGTTTTTATCCGTGTTATTATAAACGGGCGTTACGGATAACGTAGGTTGTTCTAAAAAATAAGTATTCTGGAAATATTCTTGGAGAAGTACTCAAGTGGCTGAAGAGGTGCCCCTGCTAAGGGTATAGGTCGGGAAACTGGCGCGAGAGTTCAAATCTCTCCTTCTCCGCCATCTTATTTTTAGAAAATTATGGTCCAGTGGTGTAGTGGTTAACATGCCTCCCTGTCACGGAGGAGATCGTGGGTTCGAGTCCCATCTGGACCGCCATTCATGCAGATGTAGTTCAATGGTAGAACACAGCCTTGCCAAGGCTGATACGGGGGTTCAATTCCCCTCATCTGCTCCATTTAAAATTAAATATTGGTCCAGTGGTGTAGTGGTTAACATGCCTCCCTGTCACGGAGGAGATCGTGGGTTCGAGTCCCATCTGGACCGCCATTTAGAAATTTAAGTGGTAATCCGCAATTAGATAGGGTTGACTAAAAGTTGGCTTTAAAAATTGTAGGGTTGAAAACCCTATGAGTGTTTAAAGGATTATTAACTAGGGAGCAGAGATATTGTGAAATCTCTG
>NZ_JACRWH010000045.1:0-17882 GCF_014306155.1 Holdemanella hominis
GTTCTTTTTTATTCATTTGTGTTTGGCGGTTCGGAGTTTCACGAGATGAATAACCAGAACCGCCAAGTTCCTCTTGATGATTATTCACCTCATGAAGCTCTTCAAGAGCTTGCCTTTCTACAAGCGTTCTAATTATAGCACTGCCTGTAATAATTTGTCACTTACCACCCATTTGCAAAAGAGGAGCTATATATAAAAAAAATAGTGCAACCAAAGTTACACTATTCATTGACTATGCTTGTTGAGCAATTCCAACGTATCTTGAACTTAATGCAGTCGCTAAAGCCATGTTTGAAACAACAGCTACGATGACTTCAGGAATCATATTTGTTCCAATGACACCAGCCATAACACCGTTCAATGCAGCTTGGCTAATGCCTAAAGCTTGTGAGTATTGAGGACCGAATAAGATAACAATCAATCCTAATACCATGATTGTGTGGGATACTGTCGCAACAGCAGCTGCAATACCTGCAGCGACTGGAGTATTCTTTGCGTATTTTTTCGCAAATTTAAATACATAACCAGCAATCACACCCAATAAAATACGTGGTACTAAAGCTATAACTAAACTAAAGAAGTTACCAGAAATACCACCAACTGTGATAAATGGAGAGAAGACAAAGCTTGTGATTCCAGGTGTCATTGTAGCTCCAATTACGGAAGTACAACCAAATATGAATCCTAAGAAAGCACCGGCTGTAGGTCCCATTGTACTAGCCAAGATAATTACAGGCACGTGCATTAATGTAACACTTAATGCGTTGATACGTAAGTATCCAATTGGTGTTAAATACATGATGATTTCGATGGCTAAAAATAAAGCCAACAAGCACATCTGGCGTACTGATAGTTTTGATTTGTTCATATTTCCTCCTACTTTCGTTTCTTTTTAAGAATACGATGTAACTAATCGAATTGATATCTTCATACATAGATTATGGTCCTTAGATCCATATCCACAAAAAAACATCTTCAATAGTTTACAACAAAAAAAAACAGGAATCAAGTCCCTGTTTTAGTTCCAAAAATCAAATGGAGAAGAATAATCATCCGCATCATTGTTATAATAAGAAGATTGATTTGATGACTTACTTACATCTTTTCCTTCAAGCATAGTATTGATTGAATCTTTGACATCGCTGATCGCAATCGCATAGCCCATACCTTCTACATTCGTATCACTTAATTTGGCTGAGTTGATGCCAATCAATTCACCACTCATATTCAATAATGCTCCACCCGAGTTTCCTGGGTTAATAGCTGCATCGGTTTGAATATACGATTGTGATTTGTCTGTATCTGAACTTGTTGAAACACTACGATTTGTAGCCGATACAATACCTGTTGTAACACTTTGACCATAACCTAACGCATTACCAATCGCAACGACTTGTTCACCGACTTGTAGTTTGTCACTATCTCCAATTGTCGCAATCGCAATTTGTTTTAAAGTATCTTCACTTAAATCACTTGTCTTAATCGATATCACAGCTAAGTCACGATCAGCATCTACACCTTTTACTGTGGCTTCAACATTTGTATTATCCGCTAATGTACAAGTAAGTGTAGTTGCACCTTCAATGACGTGATAGTTTGTCAAAATATCGATTTCACCATACTTTTTATTAATGATAACACCACTACCGACACTTGTACTTTCTTGTTGCGTAAACGGATTGCTTCTTGAGTTATTTCCATACATACTAAAATAATTTTGTACATCTGATACCGAAACATTGGTAATCGATACAATACTAGGCATACAATTTTGAGCGACTGCACTCACGTTTGAAGTCGTTGAACTTGAAGTTTTCACAACATTTGTACTTTGAAGTGTTGTATCTTGTTTATTATAGTTATCAACCACATAGTTGACACCTTGAAAACTTCCGGCCGCAACTACACCAAATGTGGCCGCACTCAATACAAGCTTTGTACCTTTCTTTAATAATTTATGATTAGAATTTGGAATTTTTGGCATTTCATTTTTCATGTCCTTGTACCTCCTTATTTACAATACAAGGATATCGCAATAAGCTTAAATGAACTTTAAATTATTCCATATTTGTGTAACCCATTAAATACGTATCCACTTCTTTAGCACACTCTTTACCTTCGTGAATAGCCCATACAACTAAGGATTGACCTCTATGACAATCTCCAGCTGTAAAGTATTTGTCTTTGACTTGATAAGAATTTGGTTGTGTCACAATCGTATTTCTTTGTGAAGTTTCCAATTTAAAATTCTTCTTTAAATCATCTTCAACACCAATAAAACCAGCCGCAATCAATAATAAATCACAGTCTAAAATTTGTTCGGAACCCTTTACTTCTTCAAGTTTACCATTGTTAAAGTGGACTTTTACTGTCTTGATCTGTTTCAGATTTTGCTTTTCATCTAAAATACATTCCTTAATTGTTGTTTCGTAGATGCGAGGATCCTTTTTAAAGACGGCAATCGCTTCTTCTTGACCATAATCTGTCTTACAGATCTTTGGCCATTCGGGCCAAGGATTACTTTGAAGTCTTTCATCGGGTGCTTTAGGCATCATTTCAATTTGAACAACACTTGCACAACCCTGACGAATGCTTGTACCAACACAATCATTTCCAGTATCTCCACCACCGACAATCACGACATGTTTATATTTGGCAGAAATTTCTTCTGTGTTATCCAACAAATGTTTCGTAGCCTTAGTAAGGTAGTCCACTGCAAAATAAATGCCATTACAATCACGATTCTTTACATTTAGATCACGAGCCTTTTTAGATCCAGTCGCAAAGACAATCGCATCATATTCTTTTTCCAATTCCTTTTTGGTGATGTCTTTACCTACATTCACATTGGTTTTAAAGATGATTCCTTCTTCCAAAAGTATTTCGAATCTTCTTTGAATGACTTTCTTTTCAAGCTTCATATTTGGAATGCCATACATCAATAAACCACCAATACGATCTTCTTTTTCAAAGACTGTCACAGAATGGCCTCTTCGATTTAAATCGTGAGCAAGCGCAAGTCCTGCAGGCCCTGAACCAATGATGGCGACCTTTTTATCGGAGCGCACACTAGGAACATAAGGTGCCATCGATTTGTTAGTATAGGCTGTTTCAATCGTATACAATTCATTTTCTTTGATTGTGACTGGTTCTTGGTCTAAACCATTCAAACAAGCTTTTTCGCAAAGAGCAGGGCATACGCGACCGGTAAATTCAGGGAATGGATTGGTTTTTAATAATCTTGATAACGCTCTTTTATCGTTGCCATTATAGATTTCATCATTCCATTCTGGAATTAAGTTATGTAATGGGCAGCCTGTCACCATGTTTTTTAACTTAATAGCTGACTGACAAAAGGGAACGCCACAATTCATGCAGCGTGCACCTTGTTTACGTCTTGTTTCTTCATCTAAAAAAGGATGAAATTCATTAAAGTTTGTGATACGAGAAAGAGGTTGGATGGCCTCGTTTTCTTGTCTTTCATATTCTAAAAATCCTGTTGGTTTTCCCATAATCTTTCATCCTTTCTAAGCATGTACTTGTTCAAAAGCCATTAGACTGGCTTCATCATCATGATAGCCTTTGGCCTTTAATTCTTGAATCAATGTTGTGATCTTTTCATAATCTTTAGGTACGATCTTTTTAAAGTTGGATAATTCATGATCAAGATTTGATAAAATCTTTTGGGCAACATCTGAATTTGTATATTTGTAGTGATTCTTTAATAATTGCGTTAATGTTTCAATATTCGCTTTACCACTCACTTCATACGTATTGACTAATTGTTTATTTAAACGTGTATATAAATCATGGTTAGGATCATAAATATACGCAATACCACCAGACATGCCCGCTGCTAAGTTTTTACCAGTTTGACCTAAAATCACAACAGTACCGCCTGTCATATATTCAAGGCCATGATCTCCAACACCTTCGACTACAGCACTTGCTCCTGAGTTACGTACCGCAAAACGTTCACCGGCCATACCACGAATATAGGCTTCACCACTAGTAGCACCATACAAGGCCACATTACCAATAATGACGTTTTCATTTGGCTTGAAAGTCGCTTCTTTTTTAGGTTGAATGATCAACTTACCACCAGATAAGCCCTTGCCAAAGTAGTCATTCGCATCGCCATGAACATCTAAAGTGATTCCTTTTTGTACAAAAGCACCAAAAGATTGTCCTGCACCACCGTTACAATGAACAGTATATGTATCGTCTTGTAGAGTGTTATTAAATTGTTTTGTGACTACACTGGATAAAATAGTTCCGACTGTACGATCTGTACTTGAAATGGAGATTGTTTCCGCATGAGGTTTTTTCTCATTGAAATAAGGCTCAAACTTAGGAAGTAATATTTTCATATCTACCGTTTTTTCAAGTTCAAAATCGTATGTATCTTTTGGCTCATAATGAATATTGTAAGGTGTCATTAAAATGTTAGAGTAATCCATATTCGCATCTTCATTCACTTCTAGATTGTCCGTATGACCCACCATTTCATTGATTGTGTGGTAGCCAAGATCAGCCATAATTTCTCTTAATTCACGCGCAATAAACAGCATGAAATTCATGACATATTCTGGCTTTCCTTTGAAACGCTTTCTTAATTTTTGGTTCTGTGTAGCCACACCAAAAGGACAAGTATCTAGATTACATACACGCATCATCATACATCCCATAGTAACAAGTGGTGCAGTCGCAAAGCCAAATTCTTCAGCGCCTAATAAGCAGGCAATGGCTACATCTTTTCCGGTCATTAATTTTCCGTCGGTTTCAATTAAAACACGACTTCTTAAACCGTTCTCGACTAAGTTTTGGTGGGCTTGGGCCAAACCTAATTCCCATGGAAGACCCGCGTGGTGAATACTACTTTGGGAAGCCGCACCTGTTCCTCCATCATAGCCAGAAATTAAGACGACGGTAGCTCCGGCTTTGGCAACACCAGATGCAATCGTACCAACACCCGCTTCGGAGACAAGCTTAACACTAATTCGAGCTTTTGGATTGGCATTTTTTAAGTCGTAGATCAATTGAGCTAAATCTTCAATGGAATAGATGTCGTGGTGAGGAGGAGGGGAAATTAAAGATACACCTGGCGTTGAATATCGAGTTTTCGCAATCCATGGATAGACTTTTTTGCCTGGCAAGTGTCCACCTTCACCTGGTTTTGCACCCTGTGCCATTTTGATCTGGATTTCTTTGGCACTGACTAAATATTCTTCGGTGACGCCAAAACGACCGCTCGCCACTTGCTTAATAGCGGAATTCTTTTCTGTACCTAAACGTTCTGGTTTTTCACCACCTTCACCTGAATTGGATTTACCACCCAATCGATTCATGGCGATGGCCATACATGTATGGGCTTCTTCAGAGATAGAACCATAGCTCATGGCACCTGTCTTAAAGCGTTTTACGATTTCGTATTCGCTTTCCACTTCCGATAATGGGATTGAATTTCTTGTCTTTTTAAAGTGCAATTGACTCCTTAAATGATGTTTTTGATTATTTGAATTCAATTCACTGGAATATTCTTTAAATAAATCGTAGTTATTGGTTTGTGTAGCTCTTTGAAGTTTCACAATGGTTTCAGGAGAATATAAGTGATCCTCTTTTCCATCACCTTTTCTAAGTTTATGGAATCCAATGGAATCTAGACTTGTATCGGTTGTAAGTCCTAATGGATCATAAGCACGATCATGATGATAGATCAAATCTTTTTCAATATCTTCTAAAGTGATGCCCTCCACTTCACTAATAGTGTTTGTGAAGTAGGTATCGATAACTTCTTTAGAGATGCCAATGGCTTCAAAGATTTGAGCGCCTTGATACGATTGAAGCGTTGAAATACCCATTTTTGCGGCAATCTTAACAATACCTTTTAAAATGGCTTCGTTATAATCATCAATCGCAATATTTACTTCTTTATCTAACATATTCAATTGAATCATTTCTTCAATACATTCATGTGCTAAATATGGATAGATGGCAGTTGCACCATAACCTAAAATCGTTGCGAATTGATGAACATCTCTTGGTTCACCACTTTCTAGAATGATGGATACATCGGTTTTCTTTTTCGTCTTAACTAAGTGTTGTTCTAAGGCAGACACAGCTAAAAGACTTGGAATGGCCATGTGACCTTCATCGACACCTTTATCGGAAAGAATCAAAATATTGGCGCCATTTCGATAGGCTTTATCACATTCAATAAATAAGTTTTCTAATGCTTCTTTTAACGATGTGCCACGATAGAATAATAGAGAAATCGTTTCATTTTTAAATCCTGTCTGATTTAATTGACGAATCTTATCCATATCGCGTGATGTTAGAATGGGATTATTGACCTCTAAGACGGTACAGTTGCCGGATTTATCTTGGAGCAGGTTTCCATCACTACCAATATAGATGGTTGTATCTGTGACAACTTCTTCACGTAAAGAATCAATTGGTGGGTTGGTTACTTGGGCGAAGAGTTGTTTAAAGTAATGGAATAAACTTAAATGATTTTGGGAATAAATTGCCAAAGGAATATCGGTACCCATCGCACTTGTTGGTTCAATTTTTACGCGGGCCATTGGTAAAATAATATCTTTTACATCTTCATAGGTATAGCCGAAGACTTTATAAAGAATATCTCTTTCATGTTGCGAGTGGATGTGTGTTTTTTTATCAGGAGCTGGTAGATCCTTCAGGTATAATAAGTGGTTATCTAACCATTCTCCATATGGATTTGAAGAGGCATATTCATTTTTAAGATCATAGTCTTCAATCAATTTCTTTTTCTTGGTATCCACAAGTAGCATTTTACCGGGTTCAAGTCTTGATTTTTTTACGATTTTCTTTTCATCAATATCCAATACACCAACTTCACTTGATAAAATCAACATGTTGTCGCTTGTTAGGTAGTAACGACTTGGTCGAAGTCCATTACGGTCAAGTACAGCTCCGACTTTTTGCCCATCACTAAATAAAATAGCGGCTGGACCATCCCATGGTTCCATCATTGTGGCATAGTAATGGTAGAAATCTTTCTTCTTTTGATCCATGGTTTGGTGTTTCCATGGTTCTGGAATCAAGATCATAACGGCTTTTTCAAGTGGCATGCCATTCATGACTAAGAATTCTAGGGCGTTATCTAACATGGCAGAATCGGAACCCGAAGTATTGATGATGGGTAAGATCTTACTTGAATTTTCATCCAAGAATTTTGAATGCATACTTTCTTCACGTGCTAACATCTTATTGACGTTGGCACGGATGGTATTGATTTCACCGTTGTGGGCAATATAGCGGTTTGGATGCGCTCTTTGCCATGATGGTGTTGTATTGGTAGAAAAACGTGAGTGTACGATCGCAATCGCAGACTTATAGTTTTCATCTTGTAAATCAAAATAGAATTTTCTTAATTGAGAAACGAGAAACATACCTTTATAAACAATGGTACGACTGCTTAATGAGGCCACATAGGTTTCTTTACAACTCTTTTCAAATTCGCGTCGAATCACATATAGCTTTTGTTCTAGATCTGTATCGCCTTGGACAAAGGCTTGGTAAATGCTAGGCATACAATCTTTGGCTTTTTGGCCGAGGATGGAATCATCACATGGAACTTTTCGCCAAGTGATGAATGTGCATCCTTCTTGTTCGACAAGTTTTTCAAACATTTTTTTGTGTTGGTTTAAAAGCAGTTTATTTCTTGGCAAGAAAAACATACCGACACCATAGTGTTCGGGTAGTTTGATGTTGTCTTTCTTTAATGTGTTGCGAAAAAAGTCATCACTGATTTGAAGGAGAATACCAACTCCATCACCCACTTTACCACTGGCATCTTTACCAGCGCGGTGTTCTAGTTTTTCTACAATGTGCAATGCTTTGTCTAAGACATCATAGCTTTGTTTGCCATCGATTTGAACTACGGTACCAATACCGCAGGCATCGTGTTCGATTTCATAATTCATAATTTACACAATCCTTTCTATTTTCCACTGTCTCCATAGTTTGATAAATAACGAGCACTCGGATCGTTGACGTTACATCCTTGCCAGTTTTTATTTGGCATCCAGAAATCTTTGATCATGCCTGCCTGTTCAGGGTAGTAAGATTCAAAAATTTCACGATATAATAGAGACTCTTTTGTGAATGGAGTACAGTATTTATATTGTTTGATTTTTTCTTCAAATTCAGCATCTGTATACTGCTTTTCGGCATATTCTTTAATATCATCACTTAATGAGTGACCGACCGCATCGGAGAAGGCGGCTTTTTCTCGCATTAAAATATCGTAAGGAAGAATTTCGTCTTTTTCAAACGCATGACGAAGTAAATATTTTCCTTTATTGTACGTATTCATTTTCTTTTTTGGATCTATAGCCATAACGTATTTGACAAAATCTAAATCGCCAAAGGGAACACGGGCTTCAATGGAGTTTGTGGAAATACAGCGATCGGCTCTTAATACATCGTACATATATAGTTCATGTACTCGTTTAACACTTTCTTGTTGGAATTCTTGGGCGCTTGGGGCAAAATCTGTATATTTGTAGCCAAACAATTCATCACTGATTTCTCCAGTTAGTAATACGCGAATGTTACTTTGTTCATGAATGGCTTTACAGATGAGATACATTCCAATGCTGGCGCGAATGGTTGTGATGTCAAAAGTAGCCAAAGTTTGAATGACGGATTTGATAGCATTTAAGACATCTTCTTTATTAATAATGATTTCATGGTGGTTAGAGCCAATAAAGTTAGCGACTTCTTTGGCATATTTTAAATCGATTGCATCTTCTTCCATTCCAATCGCATAGGTTTCAATGGGTTTATTGAGTAATTTTTGACTGATGGCACAAACTAGACTTGAATCTAATCCTCCACTCAATAAGAATCCTAGTGGGGCATCGGCATCCAATCTTTTCTTGACACCCTCCACTAATTTATCGTGAATATTGGAACAGATTGTTTCTAGATCTGAAGTGATTACTTCATCAACTTTAGTAATGTCTAAGTAACAAGTGAATTTGCCATCGGCATAATAGTGTCCTGGAGGGAATGGAAAGATTTGTTCGACAATGGAAACTAGGTTTTTGGCTTCAGAGGCAAAGACAATATTATGATTTTGATCATAGCCATAAAATAATGGACGGATTCCGATTGGGTCTCTGGCGGCAATAAAATCGTTTTTCTTGGCATCATAAATAATGCAGGCGTATTCAGCGTCTAATTTTTTAAACATATCTAAGCCGTATTTTTCATAGAGTGGTAGAAGAATTTCACAGTCGCTTTGTGAGACAAATGTATAGCCGTTTTTTTCAAGTTCATCTTTGATGGCTCGAAAGCCATAGATCTCACCGTTACATACGACATAATTTCCATTTCTTTTAAATGGCTGCATGCCAAGAGGACTTAGTCCCATGATGGATAGTCTTTGAAAGCCTATATAGCCGCATCCGACTTCTTGAATTCTTTCGTCGTCTGGACCTCTTGTATATGTCGCAAGTAATGCTTGATGAATGGATTCTTTATCTACTTTTAATGATTTATATCCAATAATTGTACACATAAATTACATCTCCTTTATAGACGGAAAAACCGGGCGTATGCCGGTTTATTGAATTCCGAATAATAATTTTCCATATGTTGGAAATGGCCAATCTCTATTAGAAGTAATGACTTCAAGTTCGTCGCATGGTTTTCTTAAGGCGGCCATGTCTTGGATAATGAAGTCTCTTACATAGAAGGCTGATTTTTCAAAATCATCAATTTCATGTAGTTTTTTAACATCGTTTTCAAGTGTCATCATAGCTTGGTAAGCTTCGGTTAAATATTCACTGACTTTTTTAGCTGTTTCAAGTTCATAGGTTAAGTCGATACCGATTGCCTTTTTATTTGCGATGGTATCTGTCAATTCTTTAGAGAACTTACTTGCGGCTGGTAAAATGTCTTTTTTCGCGATGTCTAACATGGTCAATGCTTCAATGTTGATTTGTTTTTCGTATTCATCCATTAAAATCTCATATCTTGATTCCACTTCTTCTTTAGATAAAACTTTTTGTCTTTCAAATAGGGCAATGTTTTCTTCGGTTTTGAAGTATGGAAGGGCATCTGGCGTTGTCTTTAAGTTTAATAAGCCTCTAGACTCTGCTTCTTTAACCCAAGAATCATCATATCCGTTGCCATTGAAGATAATGCGCTTGTGGTTTTTGATAGTATCTTTGATCAAAGCATGTAATGTAGTGTCAAAATCATCGCTAGCTTCAAGAATGTCCGCAAATTTTTCGATTTCATCCGCAATGACTGTATTTAACACAATATTGCATCCGGCAATACTTGAGTTAGATCCGGGCATTCTGAATTCGAATTTGTTTCCTGTAAATGCGAATGGAGAAGTACGGTTACGGTCGGTTGAATCTTTAGGGAATTTAGGAAGAACGGTTGCTCCAATCTTCATCAATTCTTTTTCTTTTCCATCATATGGTTTGTCTTCTTCAATGGCCTTTAATACAGCAGTTAATTCATCACCTAAGAAAATAGAGATAATAGCTGGAGGCGCTTCATTAGCACCTAGTCTATGATCGTTACCTGCAGTGGCTACGCTTAATCGTAGTAAGTCTTGGTGTTCATCTACAGCTTTAATAATAGTAGCTAAGAAGACTAAAAATTGTGCGTTTTCATGAGGTGTATCGCCTGGTTCTAATAAGTTGATTCCTGTATCCGTAGATAAAGACCAGTTATTGTGTTTACCACTTCCGTTGATTCCTTCAAATGGTTTTTCATGAAGTAGGGCAACCAATCCATGTTTTTTCGCAACTCTTTGAATCAATTCCATTGTCAATTGGTTGTGGTCTGTTGCGATATTTGTCGTTGTAAAGATTGGGGCTAATTCATGTTGAGCAGGTGCTACTTCATTGTGTTCAGTTTTTGCCAAGATGCCAAGTTTCCATAACTCTTTATTTAAATCGGACATAAATTCTTGAACACGACTTTTGATTGTTCCAAAATAATGATCTTCCAATTCTTGTCCTTTAGGGCATGGTGCACCAAATAATGTACGTCCTGTATAGATCAAGTCTTTTCTTTGTTCATAATATTTCTGGTCAACTAAGAAATATTCTTGTTCAGGTCCGACGGTTGTTTTAATGGTTTGAACATCGTCATTGCCAAATAATTTCACAATACGTAAGGCTTGTTTATTAATGGCCTGCATACTTCTTAATAGTGGTGTTTTCTTATCTAGGGCGTGTCCTGAGTAAGAGCAGAAAGCGGTTGGAATACAAAGAACTCCGTTTTTAATAAAGGCATAGCTTGTTGGATCCCAAGCTGTATATCCTCTTGCTTCAAATGTGGCTCTTAATCCACCATTTGGAAAACTTGAGGCGTCTGGCTCACCTTTGATTAATTCTTTTCCACTAAATTCCATAATGACTTTGCCATCTTTATCTGGATTGATGAAGCCATCATGCTTTTCAGCTGTAACTCCTGTCATTGGTTGGAACCAGTGTGTATAGTGTGTTGCTCCTTGTTCTAAGGCCCATTCTTTCATAGCGTGGGCTACCGCGTTTGCGATTTTGATATTTAACTGTTTTCCATCGCGAATTGTTTTTTCTAATTCGCGATATGTATCTTTTGCGAGCTTTTCTCGCATAACAGATTCATCAAAAACTTTACTTCCAAAAATTTCTTCTACGATCGATTTCATAATGGCTCTCCTTTACATAAAAAAAGGGCAAGGACACTAAAAAAACTAGGGTTTGACCTATGTTTTCTTTGGCGTCCTTGCCATGTATGCATTCATTATAAACAGATATTTTGTGTTGTCAATGAAAAAAATGTAAAATGATTTGAAAACAGGATGAAAATAGTGTATTAATTATTTGAGGTGAATTGTATGACGTATAATGATGTATTAAATTTTTGTGAAGAACAAGACGTTCGATTTATTCGTCTTTCTTATTTTGATATGTATGGTACACAGAAAAATGTTTCTGTTTTGCCAACCGAATTAAAAAGGGCATTTGTGGAGGGGATTAGCTTTGATGCCAGTGCCATTGATGGCTTTCTAGATGAAGTGCATAGTGATCTATTCTTATATCCAGATCCAAACACTATGAGTATCTTGCCATGGCGCAGTATGGATGGAAGTGTCATTCGTATGTATTGTGATATTAAATATCCGGATGGGACGCCTTTTGAAAGGGATGTGCGCTATATATTAAAGAAAGCGGTCAATAAAGCGAAAGAAATGGGAATCAGTGTTAACTTTGGTTCAGAATTTGAATTCTATTTATTTAAGCAGGATGAAAATGGAGAAAATACTTATGTCCCATTGGATCGTGCGGGGTATATGGATATTTCACCATTAGATAAAGGGGAAAATGTTCGTCGTGAGATTTGTTTAACATTATCGGAAATGGGAATTGATCCAGAGGTTTCGCATCATGAGATGGGTCCTGGGCAAAATGAGATTGATTTTCGTTATTCAAGTGCTTTACAAGCAGCGGATAATGCGGCTACATTTAAATGGGTTGTAGAGGCTTTAGCGAATATGCAGGGTTTAGTCGCTGACTTTTCACCAAAACCTTTAGAGGATCAGCCCGGTAATGGGATGCATATTAATATGAGTGTAGATCAACATGAAGAGTTGTTGATGCCTTTTATGGCGGGTATTTTAAATCGTATTGAAGAGATGACAGCCTTTTTAAATCCAACTAAACACTCCTACAAGCGTTTTGGGAAGGATAAGGCGCCAAGCTATATTTCTTGGTCGTATCAGAATCGTAATCAATTGATTCGTATTCCGGCTACACATTCGACAAATCGTATGGAGTTAAGAAGCCCGGATTGTAGCTGTAACATATATCTTACATATGCCTTATTGATTTATGCCGGTTTAGAGGGGATTGAAAAGAACATGGTACCCGATCCTTGTACGGATATTGTATCGAGTGATACGAGAAAGCTTCCTCAAAGTTTAAAAGAGGCAAAGGTAAAGGCTTTGAATTCGGATTGGTTAAAACAAGTTTTAGGAAAAGATGTAGTGGATATTTATGTTGGGTAAGTGCGTATGGAGGCAAGTAAAGTATTAGTACTTGGAAATGAGAATTTCTTAGCTTTATTAAAAAATACGGCCAATTATCAATATGTACTTTCGAAGACATATAATGATGCATTAAATAAGTTGAGAAATACGCATTTTGAGATTGTTGTGATTTTATATTCGCAAACGACAAGTGGGCTTTTAAATTTTGCGAAGAGTTTAAATACACAAGTTCTTTTGGTGTGCAATAAGGAAATCTATGATCAAGTTTCATATCAGTGTAAAGATAGTGGTATAATAGTTCTGTCGTATCCCATCAAGAAGCAGTTGTTGTATGAAGCATTTCAGATTCTTATGAGTGTGAATAGGCGAATCCGACTTTATGAAAAGAAGATCAGTAAGCTTGAACAGAAATATTTAGAGTTGAAGATGGTGGATCATTGTAAGTTGGTTTTGATTTCAAATTATCATTGGAGTGAAGACAAGGCGCATCACTATATTGAAAAGATAGCGATGGAGCAGAATAAGACGAAATTCTTGGTGGCTAAAGAGTTATTAGAGGAGTTTCAAACATGAAAAAGATTCAAAAGACCAATGCGATGCGTTTTCTAGATCAGCATAAAGTAGAATATGAAGCGCATACGTATGAACATAAAGATGGTGATCCCGTAGATGGTGTGCATGTTGCGAATATGTTACATCAGCCGGTGGAAGCGGTGTATAAAACTTTAGTTACACAGGCAAACACAAAGGAATACTTGGTGTATATGCTTCCAGTTGAAAAGGAATTGGATTTAAAGAAGTGCGCAAAAATAGCCGGAGTCAAATCTTGTGAAATGATCCATGTGAAGGACATCAATAAGATTACGGGCTATATTCGTGGTGGTTGTTCTCCACTAGGTATGAAGAAGCAATTTCGTACGTTTATTGAAATGGATTGTTTAAATCAAGATAAGATCTATTTTAGTGCAGGTAAGATTGGTATGCAGATTGAGATGGATCCAAAGACATTGATTGATTTAATTCATGTTCAAGCAGGCGATATCACAAAGGAGTAATTTTATGTGGGCGTATGAGAGTGTATTTTATCAAATCTATCCTTTTGGAGCTTGTGGAGCGCCATTTGAGAATGATCATGTTCTAGAACATAGAATTCATAAATTAGAGGATTTTATTCCTCATTTAAAGAAATTAAACATAGACTGTATACTATTGAATCCAATTTTTGAAAGTCGTACGCATGGCTATGATACAACGGATTTTAAAACGTTGGATACAAGATTGGGTACCAATGAGGACTTAAAGGAAGTTGTAAATCAATTCCATGAAAATGGTATTCAAATTATTTTAGATGCCGTATTTAATCATGTGGGACGTGATTTCTTTGCGTTTCAAGATGTATTAGAAAAGAAGTGGGATTCACCTTATAAGGATTGGTTCTATATTGATTTTAATGGAAACAATCACTACAACGATGGCTTCTGGTACCAGGATTGGGAAGGCAATGACATCTTAGTGAAGTTGAATCTTCAAAATTCACAAGTAGTAGAATACATTTTAAGTGTAGTGGATTTCTGGCAAGAAGAATTTAAAATTGATGGTTTAAGATTAGATGTAGCGTATTGTTTGGATAAAAATTTCCTACAAACTTTACACAATCATGTAGATAGAGATTTCTTCCTTTTAGGTGAAACTTTACATGGTGACTATAATCAATGGATGAATGAGAATATGTTGGATTCTGTCACAAATTATGAGTGTTATAAAGGATTGTATTCGAGCTTTAATTCAGCTAATTTCTATGAGATTCTTTATTCATTGAATCGTCAATTTGGCAAAGATCCATGGTGTTTATATACGGGTAAGCATTTGTTTAACTTTGTGGATAATCATGATGTAGAAAGAGTTGCGTCGATTTTAGAGGATAAAAACCAATTGCCTTTAATTTATACCATGTTATTTACAATGCCAGGTATTCCATGTATTTATTATGGCAGTGAATGGGGTATGGAAGGTACAAAAAATTGGAATGATACGGATCTTAGACCGGAAATCAAAGTGTTTGAATGGAATGAATTAACGGATACCATTCAAAAGTTAATCCATTTGAAACATAATCATTCCGCTTTATCTTATGGAGACTATACACAGATTGGTATCACAAATACGGCTTGTATTTATCAAAGACAAGATGAAAAGGAATGTCTATGGATTTGTATGAATATGAAGAGTGTTGTTCAAACATTAGGTTTTAATGGTCAAGGTAATTTCATCGACATGGAAACCAATGAAGAACTTTATATTCATAACTCACTTGAGTTCAAGCCTTATGAAGTAAAATTATTAAAGAAAGTATCGTAATGGATACTTTTTTTCATATGATATAATTTAGAAGAGGTATTTGTATATGGAAAATTGGATTCGAAATCATGATTCGTTTTATGTAACGAAAGATGATCAAAAAATAAGTTTTAGTGATGATTTCATCAAGTCAGAAGAAAGAACAACAGGATTAGGTAAGGGTATTTATAGCACGTATAAATATTTTGATACATATATTTGGAAAGAAGATAGTACGAATCATTATTATTTTGAGTGGATTCCTAAAGTGGATGAAAATATTAAAGAGGTTCATTTTCCAGATAGTTTTGTATGTGAAGACAAGGATGGCTATTCAACTATTCCTTATATGCAAGGGTTATTGATTCCCAATCGATATGAGTATGATTATAGTCATATTGCCTTTGATGGTCAGTTTACAAGTTGTGCTGCCTATATGCCTTGGCTTAGTCAAACCAATAATGGAAAAGGGTATATCGCAATCAATGAAACGCCTTGGGATTCTAAATATACAATTGATCATGATGATAAGGGGACAAGGCTTCAATTTGTATGGTTAACAAGTTTAGGTAAGATGCGATATAAGCGTGTTGTTCGATATACTTTTGAAAGTAATATGGATTATAATCGTGCGTGTAAGATTTATCGAGAGTATGTTAAAGAAAGTGGCTTATTTAAATCTTTAAAGGAAAAAGAAGTTACACTTTCTAAAATATCAGATCTTCAACAGTGTGCTGTTGTACATACGGGTATTAAGGCACATACGGAAAAGGATTCACGTTTTTATAATGGACAACAGGATGTGATTCATTCTTTTGATTCGGTAAAAGAGATGATTCAAAGTCTTCATAAATTAGGCTCGAACAAACTTTATCTTCATTTGGATGGTTGGGCAGATCCTGGCTACGACAATTGTCATCCGGATTATTTGCCGGCATGTATTGAAGCTGGTGGATGGGCTGGTTTAAAGAATTTACAGGATAGTTTAAGTTCTCAAAATGATTTATTTGGCTTACATGATCAGTATCGTGATTATTACTATACGGCTAAAACACATGATGAAAACCAAGCCATTCAATTAGAGGATGGTGAAGTGTTTGAGCATGCCAATTGGGCTGGGGGAAGACAAAACTACTTGTGTGCAAGTCTAGCACCGAAGTATGTAAAAAGAAACTACACTGAAATCTTAAAACATATTAATTTGGATTGTGTATACTTAGATGTATTTTCTTGTAATGAAATGGATGAGTGTTTTAATCCAGAACATTTAATGACAAGAAAAGAGTGTATGGAATATAGAAGGGCTTGTTTTCAATATATGACAAATAGAGGAATCATACCTTCAAGTGAAGAGTGCAGTGATTGGGCCATGCGTGAACTTGTGTTCTCTCATTATGGTCCTTATGAATTTATGATGAAAGAAGAAAATGAGAAAAGAATGGGAATAGCAGTACCTTTATTTAATCTTGTGTATCATGATTGTTTTATTTTGCCTTGGCCAATGGATAAAAAACAAGAAGACTATATGTTGTATGCGTTATTAAATGGTGGTATTCCATATGTGGTAAGGAATGCACCTTATGATAATGTGGATGGTAATTTTGGCTCTGATGGCTTATCCATAGAAGATCGAATTAAACGTGCAAATGTTGTTCTAGATTTTTATCAAAAAATCAAGGATGAAGAAATGGTAGAACATAAAATCATCAATGATCATATTCAACAGACCACTTTTAGTAATAATATCACAGTTGAAATCGATACAAAGGAGAATACGTATAGAATTGTATGAAAATATTAGTTTTGGTTTTACTATTATTAACATGCTGTACAAAGGCACAACCAGAACTTAGAGAAACTAAAGAAGTTCAAACTTCAATACCTTATTCAGATGAGGAATTGATTGAAAGTGCAAATGACCAAATTGAGGATGAAGCATATTATGTGGATTCAATAACTCAACAGTCGGATACAGAAGTGTGGTTTTCATTAAAGAATAAAGATTTAAACAAGCAATATGTCTTTAAATATGAAGGTGATGAGTTAATTCCAGATCGAATAGAGTAGGTAAGAAGTATGTTAAGTAGAAAACAAATGATTGGACTTGCGATCACTCGAATGATGATGCAGGATAAGTGGGCTGAAAAGTATGATCCGGATAATCGTTTTGGGATCAATCAATATGATTATAATTTGGAGAAAGACTATTTATTCGCGCTTCAAAGGGAATGGAAGAATTCTATTTGGGATTCGGATAAGGTTGAAAAATATGTAATGTTCTAGACTATACAAGCTTTGATGAATATGAAGAGGATGTTGAAGAGTGTCTTGCACGTCTTAAAAAACAGGAAGAGTAAAAGCAGGAAAAGCTCCTAATTAAAGGCGCTCTAAAATAGTGTAGGGTTATGTGAAAATACCGGCTTTAAATTATTGTAGGGTTTCCGTATTAGGTTAAGAAAACTTAAATTTATGAATTTACTAAAAATGGGTCATATTCACC
>NZ_JACRWH010000046.1:0-16887 GCF_014306155.1 Holdemanella hominis
TAATATCTAATGCGTCTTTGATAGTAGGCATATCCAATTACCTCCTTCGGTGGTACTGTTTCTTACTATTATTATACGCTATTTCTCGTTAAAAATCAACCATTTGTTGTGACAGAGCCTTTATTTAAAACAAATCTATAACTTAAAAATATAATCAAAATAGCCATTATTTGACGTAAAATATTCAACGAAAGATTATAATAACTGAAATAATAAATAAAAAAAGCAAATGTTATATTTATTTTATCTTCAAATGGTTTAATAGCAAAATATAGTATCACTAACTGCAATAACTCATACATAAACAAAAAAAAATGTGGATTGTTACTTAATCTTGATATTATATAATTTACAAATGCATAGCCAATTCCAATATTGTATTCATTAGCATTTTGCAAAAATAAATATAAAGAATCGTATTCACAAGCTCTTTCAAACCAAGGTTTACCATATAACAACACATCATATCCAATTGAATAATCTCTAAATCCAGCTAAAAGACTTGGGATTAAAATTCCTAAAGATATAAAGAACATTTTATGTTTAATATTTTTTGATCTACTATATGCTGAAATGCATAATAATGATGATGTAAATGTTATTAAATACATATATTTCTCCTTCTATAGCTTTTCAATAACTTTATAAATTAAACTTAAAATCTTTTCTGCTCCTATTGAATACAAAACATCTGTAATTAATCCATATTTTGAAGAATAAAATTTAATATGAGTCAACAAAAATTTCAAATTTTCTAAATTTCTATTTTTTATTAAATCATATCTACAATTAGCAAATTTAGAAAACATTCTAAAACACTCGAGTGTATCTTGATCAGAAACACTTTTTAATACTAAATCAAACTCATGTCTCCTTCTATCTAATATTGAAAGTTGATTATCTAATGTTCTATTTGATATATATAATTTTCCATTCAATTGTGTTACATTATTATCATGTAATCTATGTTTATCAACAATATCCAGATTCAAATAACATTTGCCTAAAGCTGTAGCCACTAGTCCAATTAAAATATCATGATACAAGTAAATGTTTTTGTGTTCATTCAATTTTTTTGAAAAGATCTCTTCTTTTACACATTTTCGAAAACTCATTGTATAACCAGAGCCAGCAAATTTACATATATCAAATGTACTCAATCCTACTATTCCATTACTTTCGGTAATACTATGATACTTATATGATGATTTAATCATATTTCCATTATTATCAATGAACTTTACATTAGATTGAATCATACTAGCATTGGGTTCATTCTCGTAAAATTGTTCAAATATTTCAATTTTACGTAAATCCCAAACGTCATCTTGATCAGATAAATATATTGTATCTCCTTTGCAAATTTTGATGGCTTTAAAAAAGTTATTATAATATCCCAAATTATTTTCATTTTCTATTACAATCCAATTCTGTAATTTATTTTGATTAATATATTCTTTTATAATTAAAACTGTTTCGTCAGTAGAACAGTCATCACATATAATTACTTCATCTGGTTTTCTTGTCTGATTTTTTATAGAATCCAATTGTTGTTCTATATATTTTCCACCATTATATGTAGCCATTACGACCGATATCATAAACCAAAACCCTTTCTAAAATCATTAGATTCACTAGTAACATACTTGATGTATGTCTCCTGAATAAATTTAGCACTCAATTCCATAGAAAATCCTGCTTTAATAATCTCATCATTTGATAATGTTCTATTATTGCTTATTTTTGTACCCTCTAGAATCAACTTTGCTATTGAACATGCATCCCATTCTATAGAAAACCAATTTACAACAGAACTTAATTCAGTTTCTTGAGAAATTTTATCTGATAAATATGTCTTCAACCCAGTAGCTTGTGCTTCTACAGCAGATATAGGTAAACCTTCATATAATGAGGGCATAACAAAGGCATCCATTGCCATCAGCAAATCAGGAATATCATTCCTATTCCCTAAAAATTTAACATTATTGATTATTCCCAGTTTTATTGCCTTTTTCTTTATAAAATCTTTATTTTCTCCTGTTCCAATTAGCAAAAGATAACTATTTTCATTTGTTTTCAAAATATCATTAAAGATATCAATTAGCTTTTCATGATTCTTTTGTTTAGTAAAACGTCCTACATTACCAACTATAAATGCATCTTCAGGTAATTCCATTGATAATCGTATTTTTTTTCTTTTTTGACTATTAAATCTGAAATTATCAGTCAAAATGCCGTTTCTGATTATATCATAATGTAAATTCCCATACATCCACTTTCCAGCTTCATTTGAACAAGCAAAATGCTCATTAGCTAATTTATAAGCTTTATTTTTATTGATAATATGTAATAAATATGATATTTTTCCTGTACTTGGTCTAGTATTATGTGAATGTAAAATAACTGGCAAATTTCGTTTTTTTGCACACAATAAAGGAATTATATTCGCTAAAGAATTTTTATGTATATGAATTAAATCATACTCTTTTAATGAAATTATTTTTAATATGTCATTTCTATACTTTAATACATTATTAGAATTAGAGACTTTAAAAATATTAGCACCTAAATCTTTTAAATCATTTTCAAGAGCCGGTGTATCACTTTGTGTTATAAAATCAAATTGAATGAGGTTTCGATCTATTTCTTTATATAAATTTAGTAAAAACATCTCTATTCCTCCTAAATTATGATCTAATTCAAAATGTAATATTCTTATTTTTTTCATATCCCTCTAAAATAACCTTTCCCTTGTCCATTTTATTTCACTCTTCACAATCTTTGCAGGATGCCCTACAGCTAATGCGTGTGCCGGTATGTTTTTTGTTACTATCGTATCTGTTCCAATTATAGAACCTTCTTCTATTCTAACGCCTTTCATTATTTTTACATTGGGTGCAATCCATACATGATTTTTTAAAATAACATTATCCGCATTGTTTAATCTTTTTGTACTATATAATGAATATATTGGATGAGAGTCAGAAGTACGTATAGAAATCGTGTTTGACAACATACAATCTTCCCCAATAATAATTTTCGAATTATTTTCTTGAGCACATAAATGTACACCATAAGTCATAGTTGTACCCTTTCCTATATGAATATTGATATCATTACCTTCCATCCAGAATGAACAAGATTCACCAATATGACAACCTTCATCAATAATCAATTTATTATTATCACCTCTTATGCGAATATTGCTCTTATGAATAATTGTATTTTCCCCTATTTTAATTAAATTGTTTTTGCCAATTATATCTTTATCAATTCTAGCATATCCATAATTTTCAAATATTACACCTTTGCAATTATATCTAGTTTTTAATCTTTTTAAATATATAGTTAGTTTATATAGAAAATTATTAGAAAAAATAAATTTTTTAATATATTTCATTAACCTTCTCCATTCAATATTTAATCTAACAAGTCATAATATAGTTCTTCACATTCTTTTGAAACTCTTTTTGCATCAAATCGTTTTGTTACTGTAATGTATTCATTTTTAACAATCCTATTTTTTAAGTCTTCATTTAACAATAAATCCATCACTCTTTCTGCAGCAGTATTCCAATCATCTTTCTCAACTAACATCCCATCTATACCATCTTCAATTAAATAAGGAATTGCATCTACTTTGGTTGCTACAATAGGCACTTTAGAAAACATGTATTCAGGTATAACCAATCCAAATCCTTCCCACCTGCTAAACAAACATCCAACATCAAAACATGAAACATAATCTAATGGATTTTTTACCCATCCAGTAATATATAAATTTACACCTAATTCTTTTGCCAAATCTATTATTTCTTGCTTTTCATCTTCTCTTCCTTCTAAAACATCACCTACAATAATAAAATACGTATTCTTAATTTGTTTTTTAACTTTTGCTGCCATTCTTATAAATATATCTGGGGCTTTTTGCTTACATATACGTCCAACCATACCTACAACAAAATTATTTTCAGGTATATTTAAATTAATATTATTATTATTGTGTTCATCAAAATCGATGCCATTATATATAACATGTAATTTATTTTTATTACAAATCCGCTCTCTTACTGCTGATACCTTTTCTGCGTCAGATATACAAATTATTGCATCACAAAAAATAGCCATTATCCGTTCTAACATAACAAACAATTCTTTTTTTGATTTTTCCATATTAAAAGCCCATCCATGAGGGTTATAAATCACTTTACACTTTAAGCCTAAACAAGCCAAACGTGTTATTGCACCTGCAATTGAAGAATGGGCATATACAATGTCAGGATTATACTTTTTAATTAATTTTCTAATTTTAAAAGCCTCCTTCAACGCTGATATTCGTATACCATGGAACATGTTTACTATTTCAACATGACTAGCTAATGATTCATAGTTATCTTTATTATAGCGTTGTGAAAGTATAACAATATTTTCACATTTTGAATATTTCAAAAGACTCTGCAAATATCTTTCTACCCCACCTACACATTCTGCAACGTGTACAACTCTCATAAAAAAACCTCAACTTTCTATTTTATTAGATAATTGCAATCAACCGAGTTATCAATGCTATTAAACAGCACCTTTTTTACATACTACAACTAGTACTGTTTTTAATAGAATTTTAATATCTAAACCAAGATTCCAGTTTTCAATATAATATTTATCTAGTTTAACTACTTCATCAAAATCTATAATTTCACTTCTTCCACTCACTTGCCACATTCCAGTTATTCCTGGTTTTATAGCTAGTCTTGCAAAGTGTTGATATTCATATAGATTTGTTTCTGAAATTAAAGGAGGTCTAGTTCCTACTATAGACATATCTCCTTTTAACACATTAAAGAATTGTGGAAATTCATCCAAACTCGTTTTACGAATAAATTCACCAATACCTGTTTTATGAGATCCATCAGGCATTACTTTATTTCCAATAACACGAGGATCAAAATCAAGCTTAAACATTTTTCCATCCCCAAGCTTATTGTCTTTCATTAATTCTGCTTTTCTTTCTTCCGCATCTAAGTACATACTTCGAAATTTATACATCTTAAATTTCTTACCATTCTTACCAACACGTTCTTGAGAAAAGAAGATTGGTCCTGGACTTGCAATGTAAATTGCAGGTCCTATAAAGATACAGATAGCTAGTGTTAATATACATCCTAATAAACCACAGATAATGTCAAATACCCTTTTTAAGAATAATTCATTCAAAGAAACATAATTTATACTTGTAGTAAGAACCGTATAATCACCAATTTTTTCAACAAACTGTTTCTTACCAGGTGAATTAACAACTTTAGCTAAATTCATATGTACTGTAATACCAGCTAATGTTAATTGTTCAATTAAAGTATTTGGATACGCTATTTCTTTAGGTAAAACAATCAATACTTCATCTACCCATTCTTTACAAGCATACATTCCTGCTGTTTCATTATTTGCTACTACAGAAACATTATCAATTTGTTTCCCAATTAAATTCTTATCCAATAAAGCAACACCAACAATGTCATAACGAGAATAATTATTCTTTTCAACATTCTCAATAACTTTACCTGCAATCGTACTAGATGTAACAATTAATAGTTTTCTTCTTTTTCCACTATTAACACCCTTTTTTATATGACTCTTCCATAGTACTCTTACTATATATGTCAATATAAAATAAATACCGATTGTTAAGAATAAAATAAATCTTGAAAAGAAAACACCTTTTTGAACTGAAAACAAATATAGAATAGCCAATAATCCAACAATAAAACCATGTTTTAATGTTTTTACAAACTCTTGATAATATCCTCTTTTTAATACACCATTTAATGTACCAAAAATCAGTAAAACCATTAAATCAGCTAATTCTATTATGATAGCCATATTCCTATATAAGAAATTGTTATATAGATGTATATTTCCATTTTTAATGAAATAAGCCATCACAAATGCAATTTGCAAACATATCATATCAAGAATGATAAAATCGATATGCTTCAACCACCCATTTGCATTCTTCCTATACATAATACTCTCCCATTCCTATAAACATAAAAAAAGCTTATTTAGAGTTTTACAAATCTTAATAAGCAATGAAATATGAAATTTTAGATACACTTCTCCCTACCCATAACCCTTGTAGAAGATGAACGAATCAATTAAAAATGCGGTAAGCCAGCTATTTCTAATATCATCTAAATGTATCATTTTTATTCCTATTACCTTACAATAGTCACACCTATTCCATGATAAAACTATTGCTAAATAATTTTATCCTATATATATAATATGTCAATTACCATTTAATACCTGAAATTTCAAACAAAAAGTACAAAAAGTAAAAGATATACTTTATTTAAAACAAATATTAAAAAATTTGAGAAACAAAATAAATTTAATAAATTTTTCTTTATATATCGATTAATTTCATGAATGCAATCAATTGAATTTATAGCCAATTAAATGTAAACGTATACACACTTTAGGCTGATTTCAATATAAATCAAAGCCTCCACTCATAAGTTAAGCGAAGGCTCTGTTTATTCTTATTTAACTTTTAACATTTTTCTTCTTTATTAAGATATAGATTATCACCGCAATACATGATAACATCATCAAACAATACATTGAAGTAAAATTCGATACACCTGTTACAACTTTTGTTTCTGTTTTCGCAGATTCTTTATCTACTTTAGTTTCAATCTCTTTATTTGATTCCATATCTTCAGCACTTGCATATTTGTTCTTATCTTTATTCGAAGGATTAATTGATAGTAATGGATCTTTCTTTTCTTCTGGTCTTATGCTTTGTTGCTTTGAATCTAAGATAGTGAATGTATCATTTGCAACAATTTCATATCTATAATTTTTTGACTTACTCTTTACAGTAAGTTTATAATTTCCTACTTCTTCTCCAACTTCTCTAATTAATATGTAGTCATCTGTTTCTAGTATTGGATCTTTTTCTCCAATATATTTTTGATAGTTCGGTAATTGCAATTCAATAGTTTTAGGAAGAATTGTTACTTTAAATGGAATGGATTCATAATACCTAGAATCAGCATCAAAACTGACAATATATTCTCCCGCATCTTTTAACAAGATTGGTTCAATATCACTTCTACCACTATCAATCTTATATCCATCTTCGTAGTAAACAACCTCTACATCCGAATGCGTAATCTTTGTCTTTTCAACTGGAACATCTTTTTCATTCTTTGGCTCAAATTGAAAATCAATGTTACCATCATAACGATCCAATGATACAAAGTCTCCGTTTGATAAAATTCTTAATTTCAACTCATAATCACCATCGAATTTACACAGATATTTCTTTTCTTCAGAATCTCCTTCTCTCCAATCTTTGTTGTAATTCACGCTAACAAGCACTTTTTTTGGATTGATCTCAAAAGTAACATATCCACCACCAGTAACCGCAAAATACTTTCCACAATCAATTGGAGCATCCTCTAAAAACTCAAACTCAGGAATAGAATAATAACCAGTCGCACCCTTAATTTCTATCATTTGACCTGTATATTCAAAAGATAACACTTCCTCTTCCGCTTGTATACCAATTGGTACACAGCACATAAACAACGCTATAAATACACCTAAAATTCTCCTCATATTATATTTTCCTTTCTATAGGTGAAGCTCTACTTCAACTATATCAAAGAATAGTATTATTTGCTACTATATAATATAATATTACTTAAATTAAGATATATATTTATAACTTTTCATATTTTGTTAACATGTCTAACCAAATAATGAGATCCAATTGAAACGATCCGTATATCTTTCAGCATGTTCCCATACTACAATATCTGGTTTATATTCATCTAATAAGCTCGGCTCAAAAGACCAAATGTTTACAGTTTGTGCTTCTGCAAAATATTGACTTAAAATACTCAACATTTCATCTGAATACGAATCTCCTATTACCAATATTTTTTTGTCTGATTTTATTTTTGTGTTTACTGTGGCTGGATCTAATTGATATTGAGTATCATTATTGAATGTATCTTGCATATCACATAAACGTGCTAAATCTCCAGAATAATGATTTGTGATTTTGCCAAACTTAACATCCTTTAATTTATCTGTTTTCCCATCAATCTTATCCTTTAATGCCTGTACCGTCACAAAAGCACCGATCTGATTAAAATGTGTATCACTCTTATAGTACACTTGCTGTTTCTTTTTCGCTTTTACAAGTGTTGGTTTTACATCCACTACATTTAAATCCGTATTCTCTTCTAAATACTTCATCAATAAATCTGTCTTTGATGTTGTATCTTTTCTTTCTATTGTATCTGGCATATATTCCGGATACACACTCGATTTATTTGGAATCGAAAGTATATAGAAATCTATTCCATAATTTGAGAATTGATTTCTCTCATTTGTTAGTTTATCTGCAACTGCCTGCATAGTAGCCTCATCATAATGATTTATACCCTGATAATCTGAAATCGGATCCCCATCCTCTGTAGATTTATAGAACAACCAATCCTCTTTTCCAAGCAATACCTGAGTGGATTCAATATATGTATTTCCCGAAGTTTTCTTTGTTACTTCACTAGCTGCTTTTGCACCTTCTTTTTTACCCGTTAAATTTGAAGTAAAAGAATCCACTGCACCCTTTACTCCTGATTTATCTTTCTTTGTTTCTAGTTCATGCCCCTTAACAACATCACTCACCTTTTCATCTTTTTTAAATAAAGAAACAGTTTGATTAAATAATGTTGAAATGGATATTCCAAAAATCACGAAACAAAATACGAACATTATTATTTTTTCTTTCATGGTGCCCTCCTAGAAATTAAAATAAATAAATGGATTATATGCATTTGAGAAAATAAAGATGATACTCAAATACAAGATTCCACACATACATACGACATACAACAAGTTATAAACCATATTCTTTTTAAATATACGATTGATATTTTTAAAAATAGGAAAACAACAAAGAATACCCATTATAAAATATAGAATGTATTGTTTAAAATATTGAATCACATAGGCATCCATAAATCCTTTACAACCAAATCCAAACATAGAACAAATATATACGAGTGCTGCACTTAAACTATCACTTCTAAATAATACCCATCCCATCATGACAAAGAACATTGTGTATAGGTTTTTAAATTTTCCCATTTTCTCATCCATATGAAAAAACTTTTCGAGAATCAATAACACAAAATACATAAGTCCCCATACAATAAATGTCCAGTTTGCACCATGCCAAACACCCGTTAAAAACCATACGACAAAAATGTTGAATACTAAACGAGTCTTACTATTTACTCTAGAACCACCTAGTGGAATATAAATATAATCTTTAAACCATGTTTGTAAAGAAATATGCCACCTTCTCCAGAATTCTGAAATACTTTTAGAAATATATGGATACTTAAAGTTTTCTAAGAAATGAAAACCAAACATACGACCCAAACCAATCGCCATATCCGAATAGCCTGCAAAATCAAAGAAGATTTGAAGTGTATACGCAATCGCACCCATCCATAATAATAAGAATGAATTGGTTGTTCCTGTACTTGTTACATTCCCAAATACAGTATCCGAAACAACCGCAAATTGATTGGCTAATAATACTTTTTTTCCTAAACCAATAATAAAACGATTTACACCCATCGCAAAATCATTCAAATTCTCTTTACGATTCTCTATTTCATTTGCGACTGTTTCATAACGCACAATAGGACCTGCGATCAATTGCGGAAATAAAGAAATATACAGACCAACATTTAAAAAATGAGTTTGAACCTTTCCCTTACCACGATATACATCCACTACATAAGAAATAGCTTGGAATATAAAGAAAGAAATTCCAATTGGAAGAGCTATCTTAAACGTATCTTCTTTACCTGTGAAAATAGAAACAATAAAATTCAAATACTTAAAATATCCCAGTATACATACATCAATTATTACCATTAAGAATAGAATCAATCTCTGCATTCTCTTATCGTCTGAATATTTATTGATTAATAAACCTAGTCCATAATGTAATAGAATCATAAACAGCATTAAGAACACATATTTTGGTTCTCCATATGCATAGAATAATAAACTCATAACAAATAGAAATATATTCTTACCTACTGTATGTTTTCTTAACACAAGATAATATACAGCTAATACGAAAGGTAAAAATAGAAACAAAAATACTTCACTTGGAAATAACATACCCTTTAACCCTTTCCCTTAAAAAAAGAGTTCCTAAGAACTCTTTTCAAAGATTTATTTTTTCAATAATACATTCACCATGCTCACAATATCATGACCATAGTTCTTAGAAGTAGCCCAACCATATCCATTAGGATTCTCTTTAATACCTAACCATTCCACATATTGAGCACTACCACGCTTAACTAAATTAAATCTTGGATCCACACATGGGTTTGTTAATGGGGATATCGAACCATAAGCTTTTAAATGTTGAATCTGAGCACGAACACCCATTCTTACATTGCTAAAGCTTGCTCCATGTACTGCTCCAGTAGCACCAATACCTGCAAAGTTATATTGGTTTGGAAGAACGTCTCCACCGTATTTTAAGAAACCTGTTTCTTTCATACATTGAGTAAATGCTACTTCAGCTCTTACACCCTCAGCAGTTGCTTCTTCATAGAAGATTTGTGCAAATTGATTGATTGTACTAGCACCACCCTTAGCTAAACATCCATCATATTTGCCATTATATTTGGCCTTAAATGTATCGTAACCTGACGCATTCGCATTATAGTAGCGAACCATTTGAGCCACTGTAGTTTGACTAGTACCCATGATCTGCATCAAACCACCAGTTGCGTTTGTATTAATATATTCAAACACCCATTTTTGTGCATTCGAATTATTTGATGTATATAGCTGAATATTCGAACATCTGCGAATCTTACCATCTTTTACGTCTAATACCATAGTTGAATTTAATGCAGACACAATGCGTAGATTTTGATTATTATCAAACATCACAATCCATTTTTGATTGTAGTCATTTGTTTGCCTTTGTTGATAAACATTAGCAGTTCTTCCACTTCCACTAGTTGTCAAATACATACCAGAACCAACATTTTGGAAAGAAACATATCCAGTTGAATCATGTGTAATTTTCCATTTTTGTGCATTTGTTCTATTCAAAGAATATAATTGAACATTTGCACCAGCATATAGACTTCCATCCGCAACATCTAATGCATATCCTACATTTTGATTTTTTATGTAATAGACACCATCTGGCATACGCCCCTTATTTTGACTGGCATACGAATCACAACGCTCACGCTCTGTTACATATTTATTAAAAGTCCATTGTTGTGCTGCTGTATTATTACTCTTATATAGTTGAATATTAGAGCCAGAATAAACAAAACCATTTCTAATATCTAAAGCAAAACTTGTATCTATCGCAGAAACAATTGAATATCCGGAACCACTCTGTTGTACAATCCATTTTTGTGCACGAGTACCATTTGAGGCATATTGATGAATATTTCTACCATTTTTTGTGATCGCTCCATCTAAGTCAATTACTTTACCCGAATTAATATTTGTGAATGTGACAAAACCTTGAGAATCATGACTCACTTTAAATGCTTGTGCTTGCGTTCCGTTACGTAAGTATAATTGAACATTCGCACCATTACTTGTTGAAGCTGAGTTAACATCTAAAGCATAATTACTATTTTTTACACTACAGATTTCGTATACACCATCTGCTAATGTATTCTTGTTTTGTGCCGCCAAATTATTGATTCTTTGTTCTTTACTTACATACTTTGTAATATTCCATCTTTGAGCATTTGTTCCATTATAAGAATAAAGTTGAATATTTCTATAATTATTAACTACAGCATTATGTAAGTCCAATACATAGTTAGAATTTAATGCAGATATAATTATATATCCATCTCCATCTATTTTCACAATCCATTTTTGGGCACGCGTACCATTCGATTTATATTGCTGAATATTACCTCCATTTCTCACAACTGCATCACTTAAATCTAACACTTTTCCTGATTTTACATTTGTGAATGTTACATACCCTTGTGAATCATGTGAAACATTAAATTGTTGAGCCGCCGTATCATTATTCTCATACAATTGAATATTAGCTCCATTGTTTGTATGACCATCTTTTACATCAAGTACATAATTAGAATTTAATAAAGTTGAAATAGTATATGTACCATCTGCTAAAACATTTCGATTCTCAGCTGCCAATGCATCTATATGCGCATTCTTAGCTTGTAAACCAAGTGCACTCACAATACCTTTCGCATCCGCAATACCAAGTTGTTGTAACTTAGCATTTGAACCTAAATATTTATCAAACTCTTCTTTATTACTAATAAAACAATGCTCAACAATTAAACCTGTGATATTTGCCTGTTTCGCATATCGAATGACACCATAATAATCTTGATCACTACTATTTGGATTTGATGATGTTGTACCGTCCGTATAGTTACGAATCTTAATACCACGATCATACAATCCCAAAGCTGTCAATTGTTTTTGAATCGCCTTTGCTAAATTTTGACCATTAGTAGAAAGATTCTTATTTCCACTTGTATTTGGATAATACACTTCTGCACCATGAGCTGCTGAATTTTGGGCAGAATTAATATGAATACTAATGAAGTAAGAAGCACCTGCTTTTTTAGCTACTTCCACACGATTTTTTAAATCCATAGCCGCTTCTTCACTTAAGCGCGTATCTGTAGTTCTAGTCATAACTACATTTACATCATATTTAGCTAATTCTTCCTTACAATATTGAGCAATCTTTAAAGTTAAATCCGATTCTTTTGCACCAAATGCAGTAGCACCTGAATCACTACCACCATGTCCTGGATCCAAACAAATTGTCATTCCACCAGTCGCATGTCTTGAAAACTCATCTACTGACATTGTAGCCGGTTGACTTGCAACGCCATTTACAATTTCTTCTTCAGCTTTATTTACGTCCGTTACTTCAATAATGCCTTCTGAACTAATTGAATCCTCTGTTAAATCAGGTAATGTTGCATCATACCCATCATATTCTTGATCCACACCAAATTTAACATCCATTTCTAAATCACTAAAATTTAAATAATAAGCTTGTCCATTATAAACATAGTGAAGTGTAGTCACACTATATTGTCCTTTTTCTTCTTCAGTAAACACTCTAGAGAATTTAACTAAATTATCAACTTGCTCTGTACTCTCTAAATCAAAAGAAGTTCCATCCTCTTTTTGAATGGTCAATCTAAAATCTGAATACCCTTCCGCATTATTTAATGAAAGAATAAAGTTTTCTGTTTCTCCATTTGATAATACGGGATTATCGACTAAGAAGTATTCCATCATATTAGAATCACCCAATTGCTCCTCTTCCACAACTGGCTCTTCCTCTTCAGCAGGAACTTTCTCCTCTTCTGTAGGTGTTTGTTCTTCTACAGTAGGAACTTGCTCTTCTGTAGTCTCTTCTTCAGTTTGTGTTTCTTCTACAACAGGCTCTTCTTGCGTTATTTCATCATCTGCACGAACTGTATACATATTAGATAATGTTGATACAGACAAAACTAAACTTAATACTAAAGCCAAAATTGGTTTTATATTTTTATGCATTTTCTATCCCTCTCCCCAATAATGTTATTTTAAATGAATATGTAAACAAATTCAACAAAACTTAAAAATAACCAAGCGCATTTCTACGCCTGGTTATAATTTAAATCTTTGTTAATTTAAATTTTTGAGCATTTGTACCATTACTCTTATACAATTGTATATTTTGCCAATTTATAACTTTTCCAGCATTAATATCTAATACGTAGTTCGCATCTAAAGCAGATACAAAAGTCAAACTACCATCCGTATTTTTCTTCGCAATCCACTTTTGAGCATAGGTACCATTTGATTCATATTGCCAAATATTTGAGCCATTTCGAACAGTCGCATTTGAAACATCTAAAGCCTTATTTGACCCAACATTGATAAATGTAATGTAGCCAACAGAATCTTTTTTCAGCTGCCACTTTTGTGCATTCGTATTATTCGATTTATAAATCTGTAAGTTACCACGATTAGCCTTTGAACCATCCTTTATATCTAATACATAATTTGGATTCACATAATTTGAAATCACATATGTTGCTTCTGTAATATCAGCATTGTATTCTTTTGCCATAGTATCTAATTTTTCACGTGGAGAAACATATGTTGAAAAATACCAACGTTGTGCTAACGTATCATTTGATTTATAAGTTTGAATGTTTTGATAATTCTTTACTAATGCAGAATTCAAATCTAATACATAACTTGTATTCAAAGCTGATATAATTTTAAAACCATTACCTTCTTGTACTACAATCCATTTTTGAGCATATGTATTATTAGAAGTATATTGACTAATATTCTGTCCATTACAAGCAGATCCATCTTTGACATCGATTGCTTTTCCTGAACCAATATTTATAAACGTAACATACCCTTTTGAATCATGGCTTACTTTCCATCCTTGTGCTAAAGTACCATTACTTTGATATAGTTGAATATTACCAAAATTCACTTTAGAACCACCATTTACATCTAATACATAACTAGTATTTAAAGTTGAATTGATTGTATATGTACCATCTGTTAAAGTATTCTTATTTTTCTGTGCTAAATCATCTATTTTTTCACGAGAATTACTAACTTTCAATAATTTCCATGCTTGTGCAGAAGTTCCATTTTGTGTATAAATTTGAACTTTATTGCCATTATCTAAATTTGCTCCGTTCAAATCAAATACATATCTAGAATCCCAAGCCGAAGAAATAATCCACTGTCCATTACTATTTCTAGTAAAAATGAATTGAGCTGCTTTTGAAGAAGCATTTACTCCTTGAATTAATGAATTATAATTTCCCATTGTATTCCAATTTGTACTAATACCTACATATAAATTAGAACCTGTATTCTTAATTGTATAATATCCATTTTGATTTTTATGAATCTCAAATCTTTGTGCCTGTGTACCATTCCAACTATAAATTTGCGCATGTGCACCTGACGCTTTAGATCCATCTTTTATATCAAGTACTTTATTACTATTTAATGAAGAAATAATTTCATAAGTTCCATTAGACATTTCATCCTTAATGATGTCAAAAGAAACCATCAATTTACCAGTAAAGGCATTAATACCAATAATCATAGCTGTACCTTTACCTAAATTTACATTATTTGAATAAACAACTTTATAATCTCTACCTTGAACCAACGCTGTATTCTTCATTGAAAGATTTACTTCTGGTTCAACATTCTTACCTGTATAATATACTTTTCCTACATGAGCATTTCCCTTAGAAACATCTAGATATAAATTTTGATCTCTAAGTTTTCCTAACGAGAAGAATGGACCACCATTCTTTTTATCACCACTATCCCATGATGGATGATTGAAGACCTCACTAATATGTACACGACCATTACGTGAACTTGTATATGGATCATACACTGTCGTATAGCCCTGTGCATCTAAGCCAAATAATAATATTTCATGCGTTACACCATACCATGGACAGAATTTTCCACCACCAACAGCCGCCGCAATCATATTCCCCTTTAACAATTCTTGTTTAGCCGATTCTACATTTAAATTACTCTTATAACTTAAGCCAAATTTATTTGCAACAAACTGCCAAGAATCTCCACCAGTACCAATGGAACTCGTGTTAAAGTATCCAGCATTATGTAAAATTTGACCCACTTGATTAGGCGTATAGTTTGTACCATTGATTGTATTTACAATCATAGTCACTGTAGTTGGAACACAACCTGAACCACCAAAATAATAATTACCAACTACATCCCAAGCCCATCTGCCATCATTTTGGCAATAGTAAGAAACGCCTTCCCAACTCGCTTTAGTAATAAAACCATTGCTATCCGTGTTATAAGTTACCTTATCAATCTTAAAAGTACCTGTTTGTCTTCTTCCAAGATTATCATAGTACTTAGCACTATTCCCCATATTCACAAAACCAACAGATAAACTACCATCTTCCTTGAAGTTGTACCAATATCCATTCGCCTGCTTTTCACCAACACTTTGAACTCCATTATCAAAATAATAAATTTTCCCATCTAAATTTATCATTCCACTATAGGCAGCCCCATTCTCTAAGTAGTAGTGTAATTTACCATCTTCTTTTCTTAAAGAATATACGGCAATACCCGTTTCTTGATCATGAAGAACTTGTAAACCCGTCTGCATCATACCAGATTCATTAAAGTAATAAGAATTTGTACCAATTGTTTTAAAACCAGTTACCTTATTACCATTCTCATCAAAATAATATTTTTGACCATCAATCTCTGCAAAACTATTCGTAACATAAGCACCATCTTTAACATACTGTAAAGAATCACTTGACCAACCATCAGTTAATTTAGCACTAGTTTCACTACCACCACCAACTGTTGTAGTTTCATTTTCATCTTCTGTCTTTTCAGGAACTGTAGTCTCTTCATCTTCTTTTGGAACATCTGTTTCTTCAGTGTTTTCAGGAACATTTGTATCTTCAACAACTGCATCAATAACATCCGTTAATTTATCTTGATTTTCAACAGGTGCAGTCTCTTTTACTGGTTCAACACTTGTCTCTTCAGCATGAACGATAGTATCTGCAAAATTATAACTCATAACCGCTGCAAGAACGGCAAAACCAACCTTAGCAATATCTCTATTATTCATTGTGTATAACCCTGGTATATTGTAATTGACCCATCTAGCTGGTCATTTACAACATACATCTCCTTTCTTTCAACCTTTAATAACCGTAGTTGAAGACGGTTTTGTTAATTTGTAAAATTGAATATGTG
>NZ_JACRWH010000047.1:0-16613 GCF_014306155.1 Holdemanella hominis
TGTAACAAAAAGATAGGAAATGTTCACCCTAAAAGTGTTTAAAGGATATCTCTTTCTCAGAGTTAAAATCCCTATGACTTTTAAAGGTTGATTTATCCCTATCCAGTTTTATATATTCAGAAAAAGTCGGGTTTCCGACTTTTTTAATACTTATTATCTTTTTCATATTGATTTTCAAAGGCATTCTTAAATGTGAGGATGCCTTTTTTTGCATCATAAAATGAAGCAAGTAATTGTACAGTTTCTTTTGTACTCATCTTCGATGTATTGATCATCAATGTATAGTTACGTGGATTTCCCCATTTTTGATTGGTATAGAATTCATAAAATCTAGATCTTTGTGCATCTTTTTCCTGCACAATTTTCTTGGCTTGTTTGGCAGGCACTTGATATTCGTCAATCGACCATTGAATACGTTCTTCTACATCACTGTAACAGAATACAGAAATAACATCCGGATTGTCTTTTAAAATATAATCGGCACATCTTCCTACAATAACAGCATCTTCTCTTTGGGAAATCTTTTGAATAAAATCACTTGCCATATCATAGATTTGTGTATTCACACTTAATTCTGTAATATTTCTAAGTCCTAAAAGGCCTTTAGATTCTATTGTAAATAAGCCATTCGCATCTTGATTCTGGTCTTTAAAAAAGTCAGCGCAGACTCCCATATTTACTGCAATTCTTTCCAAAATTTCTTTATTATAATAACTAATATCTAAATATTCAGCTAATATACGAGCAATCTCCCTTCCATTGGACCCAAACTGCCTCGATATCGTTATAATCACATTCTTTTCCATGCCAATTCCCTCTTTTTCTTATATCATACAATAATATGATAGAATAGTGTAGTGGAGGAAGGTTATGAAAAAAATTATTTTTTTAGATTTAGACGGAACTCTATGGACATTTGAAAAGATTCCTAGTTCTGCTTTAGAAGCGATTGAACTCGCAAGAAAAAACGGGCATAAAATTTATATAAACACAGGTAGAACACGTTGTGAAGTCCCTCAATTTTTATTAGATATGAATTTAGATGGCTATTGTTTCGGGGCTGGCAGTGAAATTATAATTGATAATATACAAGTACTTTTTAAACCATTGAAAAAAAGAGACACTCAATTTATTCAGCACATTGCCAAAGATTCAGGATTCTCTTTAGAGGGAAGCAAAATGACATTTACTAGTGAGAAAAACAGAGAAAGAATGCGCCAATTTAATACAGACAATCGTATGGGAAATCGTTTCTTGGCTTTTCCAGATATTTCAACAATTACCGACGATGATTACAATCAAGTCATGAAAGTCAGCATTCATTTTGACTCACTTTCACAAAGAGAAGAAATATTAAGACAAATCCCTAAACATTTAACATTCACAAACTTCATGCATTTAGGCGGAGAAATCACACATTCAGAATACAATAAAGCTACGGCTATTCAGTTTGTCAAAAACTATTATGAAGAAGAATATGAAACCGTTGCGATGGGTGATTCTGAAAATGATTTACCAATGTTAGAATATGCTGATCTTTCAGTTGCGATGGGAAATGGTGTCAAAGAGGTAAAAGAAAAAGCCGACTATGTCACAGATAAAATTGACAATGACGGCTTATACAAAGCTTTTAAATATTTAAAGCTATTTTAGAATCAGAAATGATTCTTTTTTTATTGTTGTTGTTCCTTCATTACATCTGCGTATTTTCTACGACCTGGATGTAAGTTATCAACATAGTAACGAACTGTTAAAGTTCCAGCAACCTTAGTACGAATCTTAGGCTCTACAATAAAGCCATCTCCTTCTAACATTGCATCTAACATTGCTTTGCAGCAATTTGCTAAATTTTTTACCCCTGGTTCACATTCATTCATAAACTCTTTGGCATTCACTTCGATGTATAACCACATTTTATCATGAGCTTCTTGTTTCATTTCCTGTAAACGAGCAGCATACTGTTCTTGAGTCCATTTTTCCATAATCATGACATCCTTTCTTATATCCTAATCATACATCATTCTAATCAATAACTCAAACTATGGCCTTTATTTATAGTTACATTTGTCATGTTATTTACAAACTGTGCAAAATAAACACAATTGGAATCGTTACCACACACGAAACACTTGTCAAGAAGATAGCTTTACTAGCAAGCGTTGCATCCTCTCCATACATAAATGCATATACACTAGAATTACTTGCCACTGGCATACACATAATGAGTATAAGTGTATTTTCAATCAATGGATCCATGTGAAATAAAGAAAGAGAAAACATATAAAACAAAGGTATTGAACCTCTCATCACTGAAGTGACGAGATTCTTGGAAACAGGTTTCTATCGAAACCTTTCTTACCAAGCTATCCCCGCAGTTCCTGCGGTTGTTTTTGTTTTTTACTTAATTTGCTAATATGCCTTGCATCAATATATTGATGGATGCATTTATGTCTCTATCATGTTCTGCATGACATTTTGGACATTTCCATTCTCTTACTTTTAAATCTTTTGTTCCTTCATTCTTATATCCGCAACAATGACAGGTCTGACTGCTTGCATAGAATGTATCTACTTTCTTGATCACCTTTCCATACCACTCGGCTTTATATTCTAGCTGTGTGGTAAACTTTGACCAGGATACATCCGATATAGACTGGGCTAGATTGTGGTTTTTAAGCATGTTCTCTACTTTTAAGTCTTCGATGCAGATAATGTCATATTCTCTAATGATTCTAGTAGATAGTTTGTTGATAAAATCCATTCTTTGATTCGCTATCTTTTCATGAAGTCTTGCAATTTTGATTCTGTTTTTGATCCAGTTGCGTCCGTCCTTTGTTTTTCGTGACTGCTGCTTCTGTAACTTTTTCAGTTTCTCAATCGACTTCTTCAGATATTTTGGATTCTCTACCTTTTCTCCATTACTCAATATGATAAAATCCTTGATACCTAGATCTATACCTGTTTCATTATATGTTAGTGGAAACAAGACTTCTTCTACATCCGTATAACATAATGAAACGTAATACTTTCCACTTGGTACTTGTGATACCGTTGCACTCAATAGTCTTCCTTTAGGTACTCGTGTTTTCTTTATCTTCACAAGACCAATCTTAGGAAGCTTGACCTTATTTTCATACAGTTCAATATTTCCATTCGTATATTTTGTTGTATACGAATAACGATGTGTCTTCTTCGATTTGAATCTAGGATATTCCGCCTTTTTTCGAAAGAAATTTATATAAGCCGTATCCAGATTCTTTACGCTTGACTGCAGAGCCACAGAATCCACTTCCTTAAGCCATTCATATTCTTTCTTTAAAGAAACCAGATCCTTAGCACATGCCGAATAACTTAATGTGATTCCATCTTTTTCATAGGCATCCCTACGTTTTGCCAGATAATGATTATATACAAAACGAGTGCAGCCAAAAGTCTTGGCCAGCAATATTCTTTGTTCTCTATTTGGATACATACGATACTTGAATGCCTTTTCCATGATGATTTCTCCTTATTGATTCGCTATTTTCTTTTTTGACTTCTTATATACTCTATAATCTGTTCTTCTGTATTTTCAGAAACTGTAGCTACAAAATAAGAAGGATTCCATAGATGTCCACCCCATAACTTGGATCTTAGATCATCCCCAAACTCTTTCATCAAGAGTCTGGCCGATACACCCTTCATAGCTTTTATAATATTTGGAATGTAGTGCTGCGGCGTACAATTGATCAGCATATGGATATGATCCTCATCCATATTCATTTCTAATATTTGAAAATCATTATCCTTTGAAATCTGAGTCAGCAGCTCTTTTAATTTTATTGCGACCTGTCCATTCAAGACATCACGACGATACTTTACACACCATACAATATGATACTGTATGGAATAGACATAGCCTCTTCCTTTAACAACTTCCATACGTTTTTTTCTCATCAATATTATAACATCTGTATATATTTAAAGCACTATATTTATCATTTATTTTTAAATTATTTATCTAACATCTGCGCATCTAATTCATCTCATAACTAAAGTCACGAGTGTTCTTAGATTGCTTTATAAATTGCCAAAGGGCTTTATTTTCTTGAATGTGTAAAACTTCTACAATAACTTTAGAGACAATCCCTGTAAAGATTGTGAAAATTGAAAAAATAATAAGTACATTGAATAATTCATGTCCTGTAAATGGAGATCCATTTTTAACCGAACTAATAATCAAGCCTGGAATCCCGATTTTTAACAAGATATTTGATTCATATACATTTACTTCATCATTAAAGATGTTCTTTTTAGCTCCCACAAAACCAACAATCATAATCAATAATAAAATAGTCATTTGTGTAATAATGGTTGTGATATTCATAATAATCCTCTTCCCTTAAATTAAAAGGACAACAAAGAGTTGTCCTACTTTAGTAACGATAATAAACCTCGGTTTGTTGATTGTCAATTTGGATTGACCATTGTTAGTTGTACCTTTTGTTTCTCCTGATCAATATTGTATACCCATACCGTAACAATATCTCCTACAGAAACAACATCACTTGGATGTTTTACTCGTTTTGTACTCATCTTTGAAACGTGAACTAAACCATCTTCGTGTAGTCCAATATCGACAAAGGCACCAAAGTCAACAACATTACGTACTGTACCTTCTAGCTTATCATTAATATGTAAGTCTTCGATTTCCAATACATCTTTTCTTAGTAATGGCGCATCATATTTATCTCGATAATCTCTAAGTGGCATACAAATCGCATCTAAGATATCCTTCAATGTATAACTATCTAATCCTGTGTCTTGCATCAATTGTTTTGTATCACAATTAGAAATCACGTCTTTTGCCTTTTGTGTTCCCAAATCCGAAGTATCCAGACCTAATTCCTTCAACAATACTTTCGTTGCCTTATACGATTCAGGGTGAATGCTTGTACGATCCAATGGTTCTTTTCCATCTTCAATACGCAAGAATCCAGCTGCTTGTTCAAAGGCTTTTGGACCAATCTTAGGGATCTTTTTAATTTGTGTACGCGATTCAATTTTTCCATTCTCTTCACGATATGACACAATACTTGATGCGCTCGCATTATTTAATCCCGCAACATTTTTAAGTAAAGAAACACTGGCTGTATTGATATTTACACCCACGCGGTTAACCGCTTTTTCAACTACGAAATCCAAACGTTCTTTTAATCTTGCGGTTGGCAAATCATGTTGATATTGACCAACACCAATCGATTGAGGGTCAATCTTGATTAGTTCTGAAAGTGGATCCATCAATCTTCGCGCAATAGAAATGGCACTTCTTTGCTCAACATGTAAGTCTGGGAATTCTTCAATAGCTAATTTAGAAGCACTATATACGCTAGCACCTGCTTCAGAAACAATGGTATAAGATACTGGTAAATTAAATTTTTTGATTGTATTCGCAACGAAAGCTTCACTTTCTCGACTTGCCGTACCATTGCCAATCGCAATTAAATTCACATGATATTCTTTACATAATTGAACTAATTTTTGTTCAGACTCTCTTACTTTCGCATTTGGCTGATGTGGATAAATCACATCGACAGTTAATTTTTTACCCGATGCATCAATAACAGCCAATTTACATCCAGTTCTAAAGGCAGGATCAAAGCCTAGAATCACTTTATCTTTCATGGGTGGTTGAAGTAAAAGTTTTTCTAAGTTCATAGAGAATACATCAATACTTGATTCATGTGCCTTTTCACTTAAAGCTGAACGAACCATTCTTTCAATGGAAGGATAGGCAAGTCTTTTTAAGCCATCTAAAATGGCAGCACGAACATACTCACTTGTACCACTGTTAGTAAAGCGAATAAATCTTCGACATACCCAATTTTCGATATATTCTTCGTTAAAGGAAATCGAAACATTTAATACTTTTTCTTTTTCACCACGATCAATAGCCATAACTCGATGCGGTGCTAATGTATTCACTCTTTCTGAATAGTCATAATACATCTTATAGACTTTATGATCATCTTCATGATCTTTCTTTTCGCTTGCAACAATACGACCAAAATTTGTCATTGAATCCAATATTTTATTGCGCACATCCACATCATCACTCACTTTTTCGGCAATGATATCGCATGCACCTTGAATAGCAGCTTCACGATCTTTTACGTTTTCATTAATGTAGGCATCTAATTCTGTTTCTTTAAAATAACGAGGAAAAGACATAAAAGTATCGGCTAGTGGCTGTAGACCATTGGCAATCGCAACACTTGCACGCGTCTTTTTCTTTTGTTTGTAAGGACGATAAATATCTTCTACCTGTGATAATTTTGTACATGCGTTGACATTCTTTATAATTTCATCATCCAATTTCCCTAATGTTTCAATACGAGCTAAGACTTCTTCCTTACGCTTAGCTAAATTCACTTGATACGCATAATTTTCTTGAATGACACGAATTTGTTCTTCGTCCAAACCTTTTGTACGCTCTTTACGATAACGTGCAATAAAAGGAACTGTAGCTCCTTCTTCTAATAATTCCAATGTATTCTTAACTTGAGAAATCGCAATATTCAGCTCTTTCGCAATTAAGGAAATTATATTTTCATCCATAGTAAAACCTCATTTCAACTCTATTATTATACCAAAGATTGAAATACATTATTTAAAGATTTTCTATCAAAAATGGAACTGCGTAAATAGGCTTTAACTCCAACATCCCATCTTTCGAAAAATCTTTCTGTGAAAACAAGAATCTTCGTCCTACTTCATGCGAATATTTCTTGCAGAATTCATCCATTGAAATATGACTCTTTGTTGCAGATGATTTTACTTCAATTGGAATGATTTTATTTTTTGAACGTATTAAAAAATCAATTTCATTACTATGAGTACTATTCTCTTTTCTCCATGAATGATAGTATAAATTATTGCCACTATTTACAATGATTTGTGCGATTGCATTCTCATACATATAGCCTAAATCGGCTGATAACTTATCACTCAACAATTTTTTATAAATATCTGAAGATAATCCTTTCCCACCATCAAATATCATCGTTGTAAACAATCCAATATCAGAAATATACAATTTAAAAGTTTCTGGATCTCTTGTTTGTGCTAAAGCAATACTAGGTTGTGCAACATTGTAACATGGCAAAACTATTTTGGAATCAATTAAATCAAATAAACGTTCCTCATCTTTAATTTGTCTTCGGCTTTTAGTTGCTTCTGATATTTTAAATCTATTTCTCTTCAATGCTAATTGACTAGGTATTGATGCATAAATATCAGATAATCTACCAGAAGGATCTATTTTTTTTAAATCATCTTCATATAAAGAAATAATATCTAATTTTTCTTTATCTACTGCATCAAGATTATTCGTTTGTAGGTAAGTAGAAACGACTTGAGGCATCCCCCCAACAGCCATATAAATACGAAAATCGCGCATTAACTTACGGTTTGTCATATCACCTATAGCAACATTCTTTTCAACTAAAGTTCTTATACTATCCGTACTTTTTTCCAATGCCCAATTAAATTCCTCATAATCCATCGGAAACACATTAATTTTATGTTCTTCAGAAGGAATTAATATATCTTGTACATTTTTCTTAATTGATATCAGTGACCCCGTCTCAATATAATGATACCTTGCATCTTTTACTAGATGTTTAATAGCTTGTCTAGCCTTTGGAAAAAATTGTACTTCGTCAAAAATAATGGCAGATTTAGATACTATCAAATTAATACCTGTCACTGTTTGTAATCGCAAGAAGAATATATCCAAATCCGAAATATCATTGAATACTTCTAACAATTCTGTAGATATATTAGAAAAATCTATAAATATAAAACTTTCATATTCATTTTTTGCAAATTCCAAAGCAATTGTGCTCTTACCTACACGCCTAGCTCCCTCTAATAAACAAGCTGACCGATCTGCATATTTTTCTTTCCATTCCAACAATTCATTATATACTTTCCGCTTAAACATATATCCTCCAGTCATGAAACAACATTATTTCAATATCACATTAACAGAAAAACGTCATTATTTCAATATTTTATTCCGTCTAAAACGTCATTATTTCAATATTTTATTTAATATAAAACGACATTATTTCAATATTTTAGAAATAAATATAATAATATCTGATGTCTCATCCTTTAAAGGATTTTGAAGTTGCAGAATAAATGATAAAGAACGATTAATATACAAAATTGATGAAGGAGCTATATATAGGCACCATTATACAGCCCACTAAAGAAGTGAATTTTCACTTCTTTTTTTTGACCACTTAGCCTTCTATTTTTACCACTTACTTTTCAAGACTATACTTTTAAAATTCCTTGTGGAATAATAAAGCCATGAAAGTAAGACTAGAAATTGATGATTCACTAAAAGAAGATGAAATTGTCATACGTACAAAAGAATATACTGAGGAATTGAAACAATTGATTTCAAATTTTAAATCAAAGCCGAGTATACAATTCTTTAAACAAGATACGGAGTATTATCTAGATTTAGATGCGATCTTATTCTTTGAGAGTGATAATGGAACAGTCTATGCGCATACTGTCAGCGATATGTTTTCTACAACACAGAAGTTGTATGAATTAGAAAATATATTACCAAATTTCTTTTTAAGAATCTCTAAATCTACAATTGTGAATATACAGAGAATTTACTCTCTGTCTCATTCCGTATCGAGTCATCTCATTACTTTTCAAAATAGTCATAAACAAGTCTATGTATCAAGAATGTACTACAAAGTATTAAAAGAAAGAAGGAATCATTTATGAAAAGAAATTGGTTTTGGGGCATAATTTGTATTCTAGGTGCCATATTAATTTTTGGAAACTTATTTGGTTTTCTACCATTTACATTCAGTCTATGGAAAATCATTGGAACTCTTATCTGTCTATCCGTTATTATCGACGGAATCAAAGAAAGAAGCTTCTACAGCCCCTTATTTGGGATTGCGATTATTTTCTATTTATTCAAAGAAGATCTAGGCTTTGAAGATATTTCTTTATGGCTTCTATTATTAGCTACTTGGCTATTAGCTTGGGGACTTACAAGCATTATTCATCCAAAAAAAAGACATATTGAAATAGAAGATATTGAATATTCAACAAATTCTATCATCAATATTACTTCTAGTTTTGGCGAAAAAGTTCAATATATTCAAACCAATGATTTACAATATGTGACCATTGACTCTAAATTTTCAGGATTGAAACTCTATTTTGATCAGGCTACCATTCAAAATCAAGCTACCATTGAAGTGGATGGAAATTTTACAGGTATTGAACTCTATGTACCTAAAGAATGGAGTGTACAAAGTCGTGTTCGTGCCTTCTTTGGTGGAGTTGATGAAAAAGGACAGCCATCATCTAGTGGCTATCCTACATTAAATATCACAGGGCGTGTTCATTTTGGTGGAATTGAAATTCATTATATCTAAGAAAGGCAATTAATGTCTTTCTTTTTTATATTCCGCATCATTTTTTGCGAGAAGATACAAACAATATTGATTCATACTAATGCCTTCTTCTTTGGCATGCATGGATAAGAATCTATGAATCCTTTTGGGTATTCTTAATTTAAGTTGTCCTGAATACGATTGTAGATCACTAGGAAGCGAAATCTCTTTCCCATCTTCCTAAATTCCATGTTTCTTTTGCGTCTTTGGCAAGTTCTAATAAGTCATCTAATGAATCTGAACATGTCATACATCCAGGTTTTACAAATGAGCAACGACTCGAACCACCTTTAGGTTGTTTGATCTCATATCCATATTCTTTCATTACTTTAACTATATCTTCAAAATGAATATCATGATCCAATTTAACAACTTATCCCAAGAAGATATCTTTTCACCTGGTATTTGGTGTCAATCATATTTTTAATGATCTCTACCTTAGATGTATATGAAAAAGATATTAAAAGTCAAAAAAAAAGAAGTCGTGAAACTTCTAATTCAACACATTTTCTTTTGAACCATACGCATTGCACTGATCCACAATGGAATCAATACCAGTGTAGCTGCAACCCATGCTGCTTGATCGGCCCATGTGATCGCATTATATTTAAAAACTGGCACAAAACATAATGCCACAATGCAGCGTGCAATCATTTCTACAAAGCCTGCAAGCATAGCTCGAGCAGAATAGCCAAGGCCTTGAACGGACATTCTTGTTGTGATCAAAATTCCTAGTACAGGATAGAAATAGCCCATTCTTCTTAAATATAACGCACTCGCATCTAACACTTGTGATTCATTGGCGCTCACAAACATCATGCTTAAAATTCTTCCAAAGAAAACCATTACGACACAGGCGAATGCACCATATAAAATACTCACCATTACACCTTTATGATATCCATCATGGATTCGTTCTAACTTGCAAGCTCCATAGTTTTGGGAAAGGAATGTAGAAACAGCTGCACCTAATGCATCAAATGGACACATCATCAACGATTTAATGCGCATACCTGCCGTAAAACCAGAAACATAAATGGTTCCCAAAGCATTGTTAGCCGACTGCATGACCATAGAACCTATGGCTGTAATCGAAAACTGTAAACCCATAGGAACGCCCATGGCAAGTAGTTTTAGAGAATGTTGCTTATCCACATAACGACTTGATTTAGGTATATGTAAAACATTGACCTTAAACGCAATTAATAAGAAACACAAAATGCCACTTACGGCTTGCGCAAAAATGGTTGCGATGGCAGCTCCTGCACATCCCCATTTCAAAACAAGAATGCAGAAAAAATCAAGGCCAATATTTAAAACAGCGGAAAAAGCTAAAAAGAAAAAGGGTGTTTTTGAATCTCCAATAGCTCTTAATATAGCCGATAAATAATTATAGAGTAATGTAAATGGTATCCCTGCAAATATGACAACTAAATAGGCATAGGCATCTTTAAAGATTTCATCATTGACTTGTAAAATGTGAAGAATGTCTGCACAAAATACAACGACTAAGATGGATACCACAAAAGCTGTAATGGCTGTCCATGCAGCTCCTGCATAAATATAAGTATGCATTTCATCGAGTCTTTTTGCGCCGAAACTTTGCGAAACCATAATCGAAAAGCCTTGGCATATTCCCATACAAAATCCTAGAATCAAAAACTGCACACTACTGCTTGCGCCTACGGCTGCCAATGCATAAGACCCTAGTGTTTGCCCAACAATAGCCGCATCAACAACGTTATAAAATTGTTGAAATAAATTTCCTAATAATAATGGAATACTAAAATTCAAAATGAGTTTTAAAGTATTCCCCTCAATCATACTCTTTTGCATATTCCCTTTTTTAAACCTCATCAAAAAAGAAGTCATTTTATTGACTTCTTACCAAGCTAATACTTCAATTCCTTTTTCTGTAACTAGAATTGTGTTTTCCCATTGTGCCGATAACTTTCCATCTTTTGTGTAAGATGTCCATCCATTATCTTTATCAATGTATAAATCACGCGTTCCTTGATTGATCATAGGCTCAATAGTGAAGACCATACCTGGTGCAATAACCATACCTGTATTACGAATTCCTACATGATGTACATATGGATCTTCATGGAAAGCATTACCAACACCGTGTCCACAAAAATCAACAACAACACTGTAACCATTTTTGTGTGCATGTTCTTGAATAGCAGCACCAATATCTCCAATGTATCCCCAAGGACGTACGGCTTCTTTACCAATTTCTAAGCATTCTTTAGTCACTTCAACTAAGCGTTTTGCCTCTTCACTTACATGACCAATACAGAACATTCTAGATGCATCCGCAAAGTGTTTATGTACAATGGTAGTACAGTCTACATTTATAATATCGCCATCTTTTAATACGACTTTTTCGCTTGGAATACCATGACAAATTTCATTATTAATAGATGTGCAAACACTCTTAGGGAACCCTTCATAACCTAGACATGCAGGAATCCCACCATGACTTGTTGTATAATCATATACTAATTTATCAATATCTTCTGTCGTCATACCTGCACAGATTTTTTCTCCAACTAAATCAAGAACTGCATTATTGATTTTAGCCGCTTTCTTGATCCATTTAATATCTTCTTCCGACTTGATTAAATTATGACTAGGAACAATTTTTCCTTGTAGTTTTAATACATTAATTGTATTGTCCCATTCTTCATGACAATGTTTATATTTTTTACCAGAACCACACCAACATGGACTATTCTTACCAATCATCTTGATCCTTCTTTCTATATATTCGTTAGACACAACTTATTATACACGAAAACAAGAAAAAAAGCTTCCGATTGATTCAGAAGCTTCTAAATGCATTATTCACCAAAATAACGTTTTAATAATCCAGCAAATGCCTTACCATGACGAGCTTCATCACGAGCCATTTCGTGTACTGTATCATGAATTGCATCTAAGTTTGCCTTTTTAGCACGAGTAGCTAAATCAACTTTACCTGCAGTCGCACCATTTTCAGCTTCTACACGCATTTCAAGATTTCTCTTAGTTGAATCTGTAACAACTTCGCCTAATAATTCAGCAAATTTTGCAGCATGTTCTGCTTCTTCCCAAGCTGCCTTTTCATAATACAATCCAACTTCTGGATATCCTTCTCTGTGAGCAACTCTAGCCATTGCCAAGTACATACCTACTTCTGAGCATTCACCTTCGAAGTTAGCACGTAAATCGTTTTTAATGTCTTCATCAACATCTTTTGCGACTCCTACCACGTGTTCAGCAGCCCAAGTCATTTCGTCTTCTACTGGAACAAATTTTTCTTTTGGTTGTTTACAAGTTGGACATTTCCAATCTGCAGGAAGATCCGCGAATTTTACGCCTTCTTTTTCCTCGTCATAAATGTGTCCACAAATTAAGCATCTATATTTCATAAATAATCCTCCTCTTGAAATATACTATTTCCTTTTATGTATATAATATCGCATATTCATTTCAATATTTCAAATGTATTGCTCATCAATTTTTAAATTATAATTCAATCGTCAACATACGATCTTTTCCTGACATATCTTTATGTACAGTAATCGTTGCAGATTCAAAATATTCACGAGCTAGATTCGATAAAGATTCACCTTGATCCCATCCCATTTCAAAGGCAAGGAAGGCTTTTTCATTCAATACTAAATGTGCTTTTTCAAATACATCACGATAGAATTTTAATCCGTCTTCTCCACCAAATAGAGCTACGTGTGGTTCATAGTCCACAACGCTTTGTTCCATCTTCTCTTCACTTGGAATATATGGTGGATTGCAAACTAGAATATCGCAATGTAAATCACGATCTACAAATGGATCTAACATGCTTCCACAAATAAAGTTTACATGAGCATCCAACTTTTCATTATTCTTTTGTGCAACCACTAAAGCTTCTTTTGAAATATCCGATGCGATCACATCCATTCTAGGTTCTTCTAGATTTAAAGTGATACCAATTGCACCTGATCCTGTTGCCACATCAAATACATTGACATGATCTTTATCGGCAAAATAATCATCAAACTTAGATAATACAAGTCCTACAAGTTCTTCTGTTTCAGGTCTAGGAATTAAAACATCTTCATTCACAATAAAGTCATAGCCATAGAAACATTCATACCCTAATACATAGCCTAATGGTTCTCCATTTTCCATTAAATGAATTCCTTCTAAATAATCCGTTTGAATTTGTTCATCCGCCTCTTCATCCATAGAAATATATAGATTTACATTTTTTTGACGACATAACTCTACCATGAAAAGTTGAGCTGCCTGTTCACCTTGACCAGCCTTATAAAGACGTTCTTTACCTTCATTGATCAATGAATGATATGTACTCATTATTCTTTTTCTCCAGCAATTTTTGCCTGTTGATCTGCAAGCTGTAATGCAGCCATTAAATCATCTAAACGACCATCCATAATACGGTCTAACTGATTGACTGTATATCCAATACGGTGATCTGTCACACGGTTTTGAGGATAGTTATATGTACGGATCTTTTCTGCACGATCTCCAGTACCAATCTTTGTACGACGTTCTTTGTCGTTCTTTTGATCCAATTCACGTTGTCTTTCTTCATATACACGAGCACGAATTGTCATTAAAGCTGTTGCACGGTTTTCATGTTGACTACGACCATCCTGACACTTAACTACAATACCTGTTGGTTTGTGAACGATACGTACAGCTGAATCGGTTTTATTAACGTGCTGTCCTCCAGCTCCACTTGAACGCATTGTTTCAATTTCCAAGTCGTTCATATCAATATCAAAGTCTTCTGCCTCTACTTCTGGCATACACAATACTGTTGCAGTAGAAGTATGAATACGACCTTGTGATTCTGTCTTTGGCACACGTTGCACACGGTGAGAACCAGATTCAAATTTTAAAGTTCCATAAGCCCCTTCTCCATTGACTTTAAATGAAACCAATGAGAATCCTCCAGCTTCACTATCTTCCATTTCAATGACTTCTGTTCTCCAACCTTTTGCCTCTGCATATTTTGAATACATTCTAAATAAGTCTCCGGCAAAGATATTTCCTTCGTCTCCACCAGCTGCTCCACGAATTTCTAAAATCGCATTATGAGAATCGTTAGGATCTTTTGGTACTAAAAGCAATTCTAAACGGTCTAAATAATTTTGGATTTTTGGTTCTAATTCTTCCAATTCCATTTGTGCCATTTCACGAATTTCTTTATCTTCCTCTTTTGAAAGAACTTTTGCCTCTTCTAATTCATCAACTGCTTTTTTATATTCTTCGTATGTTTCTACAATAGGTGTCAACTCATTTTGTTCACGCCCCAATTTTGCCATTGTCTTACGATCTGATACAACATCACTTTGCATCATCAAATCATTGATTTCACAATAACGCTCAGCCATTTTTTCTAAACGCTCATCCATTTTTGCCATAAATATACATCCTTTCTCTATAATTTTTATATCTTGAGTGTTTTACCACTTAAAAAACGCTTTATTTTAGCGATATACCCCATCTATTTTAATATAAAGAACAAGTATTGTCGATGGAAATTGTCCTATTACGCAATTTTTGAAAATAAGAGTATAATATGAGTATGAAACAGAAAAGAAAAGTTAAAAAAATACCAGTTGTGTTTATTCTTACTTTACTCATTTTCGTATTTATAGTTATTCCCTTCACCATTTTAAAAATCACTGAAGACGGACAATACTACGTAGAAGATTTAAATACAAGTGAAGTACAAGCTTCCTATAAGCATTACATCTTCGCATCTTTTAAGATGGATACAATCGATTCTAAGTATGCGTGCATAAAAGATGAAAACGGAAAAATTTTACGACTTCAATCTGGCATTGTTAATTTAAAGACGAAAGACATAACTGAAAATACAGAATACACAACAGATACAGGTGAAACTGGATATGTGAATGGAAGTTATGGTGCAGATGCTCAATATTTAGGAACCAGCTTTAACGGAAAGAAGGTTCACTTTAAAATAAGCGGCATACAAGCATGGGCAGACATCAACAATGTTGAATTGTACTTATATGACGATTCTTATACTTTATCCACATATTATGTTTATAACGGTTCCCTCATTCATACGATTTCTACAGATCTTGTTCAAGGAAATGCGAATTCTATTGCGATTGGTCCTGCCCCAAAATTTTTAAAAGAAGGTACTGCCTATTATTCATATGATGGTCACTATTTTTATACGAGCTATAAAAACTTAGTTGATGATAAAAAGGTCAATAAAAATCCATACTATAACTATTATCAATATGTTCCACACAGAACCACGTCGTATTTGAATCATGCGGTTTATAATACGTATGTCAACGATGAATCCGCACTCTATAATCAAGCCGATGTATTTTTTAATATACAAGCTAAATACACAATCAACGCATCTATGATGTATGCGCTTGCCCTAAATGAGAGTGGTCTAGGACTTAGTCAGTATGCGCTTGAATATCATAATTTATTCGGTCATGCAGCCATTGATGAAAATCCAGATAACGCAAATCAATACAAATCAATAGCAGATTGTGTAAAACAACATGCCTACAATTTCTTGCAGCAAGGTTATCTAAATCCTGAAGATTCAAGATATTACGGTTCGTGGTTTGGGGATAAGGCAAGTGGCATCAACGTGAACTATGCTTCTGATCCGTACTGGGGAGAAAAAGCGGCTAGTTTCTATTATCAATTGGATGAAGATGGTATTGACCAAAAAAAGAATCCAATCAAAACAATACAACTATCTAAGGACTTAAAGGTATATGCACCAAACAAAAAAGATGTTATTTATACTCATAAAAAAGGAAGTATTGTATCGATTCATATATTAAAAGATAAGTATGGGTACTATAAAATATCAAGTGAAGCACCTGTTAAAGATAATCATTTGAATATAAATGCTAAATATAAGAATAGCTATGCATATATCAAGAAATCGGATTTCAAATAAAAGAAACCATTCTAGTGTTGGCGTCTAGAATGGTTCCTTTTTGTTTATTATTATTTTTTTAGGAGAGAGATATGAATATTGGTTTATTTCTATATTCATTGCCTTATCTTTAAGGCACTTATAGAATATCATCCCATGTTGTCATAATTTTAGTA
>NZ_JACRWH010000048.1:0-16591 GCF_014306155.1 Holdemanella hominis
AGATTAACAACATCTTAAGTGGCATTCGAAATAAAGATATATGTCCAGAAGTCAATTTATATAAGACGTTGTATGAGTGTTGATTTTAGCTTTATATCCTAATTTATTAAATGTGTCTTCTAAACAAAAAAAGATGGACTAGTCATTTGTCCATCTTCCAAAGATTCCGCATGGTAATACACTATCATTTGTCGTTACAGGAAGTAGGTTTTCACCACATTCAATGTGTCCGCCTTTTTCTTTCTGAATGGATCTTGATAAAGCTTCATTGAGTGTTGAACAACTAAATCCAGTTGTATAACAGTTCACAATAAAGAATAGGGCATCATCACTTAAAATTTTCATACATTCTTGAATCAATGGGAATAATTCTTCTTCCAATTTCCAAAGTTCACCATTAGGACCTCTACCATAACTAGGTGGATCCATGACGATACCATCATATTTTCTTCCTCTTCTTTGTTCTCTTTTAACAAATTTAATACAATCATCCACAATAAAGCGAATTGTATGATCTTGTAAATTCGAAAGTTGCATGTTTTCTTTTGCCCATTGAATCATACCTTTTGAAGCATCAACATGCACAACTTCTTTCGCTCCAGCTTTTGAACAGGCCATGGTAGCCCCGCCTGTATAGGCAAATAGGTTTAAGATTCTTAAATCATCGCGTTTTGATTCTTTAATCTTATTGGCCATAAAATCCCAGTTGCTAGCTTGTTCTGGGAATAGTCCCGTGTGTTTAAATCCGGTTGGACTGATTTTAAAGCGTAAACCTTTATATCCAATAGTCCAGAATTCTTTAACGGGCTTTTTCATTTCCCAATGACCACCACCCGATTTAGAACGGTGATATATAGCATCGGCTTTATTCCATGCACGCTCATCTTCAATTGGCCAGATTGCCACAGGATCTGGTCTTCTAAGAATCGTTTGATTCCATCTTTCTAATTTTTCTTTATTTCCAGTATCAATAACTTCATAGTCTTGCCATTCTTTAGCAATTTGATTCATACTTAGTTCTCCTTTAACTTCTTGATTATACCATACATTTGTCAACTATGATATAATAGAGTGTGACTCTAGAAGGAGGTTTTAACATGTTTGTTCAAATGATTTGTAAAGATCGAAATGAAAAAGAAATGAATGAATTGTATGAAGTTTTAGGCCTTATCGCAAGACGAGAAGAAGTGCAAATTGAAGATCGTTATGATCATGTTGATATCTTGGTTTGTCCACAAGGAAAGATTGTTGTGACAGAAGAAGATGGTGATATGGTTTTACGTGCCAATACCCGTCATGCAGGCCCAGGATTTCATGCATTTGTGGTAGATATATTTAAAGATATTCAGGAAGAAGTTCCTGGAGAATATGAACTAATGGATGATATGGAATTTGATAAGGATGAAGATTTTGATCGATTAAGTTCTATGTATGAGGATGAAATGGATTATATTCGTGGTGTTCTTTTAGAAAATGAAGTGATGCGTCAACAGAATTATATGTATGAAGAAACTTACTTCTTGCCGCTTCAAAAGGAAGATCGTATCTTAACAAGTCAGGGAGATTTGGATTTAAAAGAATTTAAACATATGAATACTCGCGACTTAATGGATTCTTTCTATGTTTGGAACGATTGGGAAAGAGATGCCAAATTCTATAAGAATTGTGCATTGACTTTACTTGCCAAAGAAGGTGTTGGTAAATACACTTTAATGAATGAAAATACTATTAAGCATGCCAATGATATTTGTGAATATATCGAGGCTGCTTATGAAAAAGATCATACAATTGATTTGCCTTTAGATGTATATGCAGATTTGTGTGAACAATTGGGTAGAGATAATAAATTGTCTGATGCCAAAAATATGGAGCAGGAAGCCATTCAATATCGCATTAAAGAAGTGTATCACTTATTTGAAGATGCAAGAGTTGTTGCCAGTGGTGCCGCAGAAAGAAGCTATGATCCAGTAAATCAAGCGTTGTGTTTAATGTCACCATATACAGATGAAGCACAATGGGATTGGTTGATTCAGGCCAGTAAACAACCGGGTATTGTCACAAACTTAGATCATATTATGGAACAAGATCCGGTTCAATATGATAAGAAGACAATTTGGATGGATTCATGGCAAGAAGATGGTATCTATGTATTAGAAGCTGTGCTTCGTTATAAAGAAAAATTCTTATATTTCCACGATGTATGTGCCAAGGAAAAGGATTTAGCTTTCTTAGAACAATGTATTAAGGAATCTGGTTTTACGAAAACGCAACAAGACTAGATAAAGTGTTAGAAAAGACAACAAAAGTACATGGCTATTCATTTGTTGATACGATGTTGATGAATTATAGATTCATGCCTGCTGTTTTAACGCCAAAACATAAGAAGATAGAAATTGTCAAAGCTATTGTGAAGAGTTTTACCAATAAATAAAGTAAATACGAAGGTATTCGTTTTCTGAGGTTTTGAGTGCTCATATTTCTGAGCACTTTTTTTGGGTTTATGGTAAAATTGATACGGTGATTAAAAATTATGAGTAACTCAATATTAGATACATTAAATGAAAATCAAAGAACGGCAGCAACGACAATTAACGAACATGTTCGTATTATTGCGGGGGCTGGTAGTGGGAAAACGCGTGTCTTAATGGCACGTATTGTTTATTTGGTCCAAGATTGTGGTATTTTACCAAATCGTATCTTGGCTATCACATTTACGAATAAAGCGGCAAATGAAATGAAAACGCGACTAACAGCACAACTAGGCAGTATGGCAAGCGTAGTCCGTATTTCAACCATTCACTCTTTGTGTGTAAGAATGCTTAGAGAAGATGCGGATTTGATTGGGTATCCAAAAACATTCGCAATTATGGATCCAGAAGATCAAAAGGCCATTTTAAAACCAATTTATAAAACATTAGAAGTGGATAAAACAACCATTTCTTATAACCGTGCACTCGGTGCTATTAGTGCTTATAAGACAAACTATATTGATCCACAAATGGCAGGTAATATGGCAATGGATGATGTCAGTATTACTTTAGCTAAAATTTATGCCGGTTATGAAAAACGTCGTAATGAAATGAAGGCTATGGACTTCGATGATTTGTTGCTAGAGGGACACCGCTTATTAAATAGCGTATCTTCTGTTCGTGAGAAGTGGCAAAACCGTTTAGATTATATCCACGTAGACGAGTTCCAGGACGTTGACCCTATCCAGTATGGAATCATCAAGCTATTAACAGGTAAAAATACACACTTATGTGTTGTAGGAGATCCAGACCAAACTATTTATACTTGGCGTGGAGCCAGTGTTGACATTATTTTAAAGTTTAATAAAGACTTTGAACCATGTAAAACTGTAATTTTGAATGAGAACTATCGTTCAACACAGCCAATTCTAGATGCTTCCAATGCAGTTATTAAATACAATAAGGAACGTATTGATAAAGATTTATACACAAAACTTCCTGGTGATGAAAAAATCACAATGTTTGAAGGCAAAGAAGATAGTGAAGAACCAATCTTTGTTGCTCGTCAAATAAATGAAAAACACAAAAAAGGTTTAGAATACAAAGATATGGCGATTCTTTATCGTTCGAACTATTCTTCACGTGCTTTTGAACGTATCTTTAAATCGGTCGGCATTCCATACGTAATCTATGGGGGTGTTCGTTTCTATGAAAGACAAGAAATCAAAGATGCCCTATGCTATTTAAGATTATGTACAAACCGTAACGAAGAAGATCCAGACCAAATGGCATTAGATTTAGCTGTACTACGTGTGATCAATGTACCACGCCGTGGGATTGGTGCACGTACAATTGAAAATCTTCAAAAACAAGCCGCTCAAAGACACATGAATCTATATGATGTCATGAAAGATCCAATTGGATTAAGTACGGCGGTTACGAAGAAATGTGAAATGTTTGTAGATTTAATTGAAGATCTACGTGAAAATAGGGAGCATTATGCGTTAGAAGATTTCTTGGATTATGTATTAGATACAACAGGCTATATTTCGATGTTGAAAGAAGATCGAGAAAGTGGTCAGGACCGTATTGATAACTTAAAGGAATTAAAAGAAGACATTGCCCAAAGTATGATTGAAGATCCAGAAATGACTTTAGAATCTTATTTACAAGATATTGCCTTGTTTACGGATAAAACACAGGAAACAAGTGAAAATACAGTAAGCTTAATGACGGTGCATGCCGCAAAAGGGCTAGAATTTGACACAGTATTCTTAGTTAACTTTAACGATGGTGTATTCCCAAGCTCTAGAGCATGTGATGAAGGTGGTATGAAGGCATTAGAAGAAGAAAGAAGACTTCTATATGTTGCGATGACACGTGCTAAAAAAACACTATATATTTCATGGAATACAGGCTTTAGTTATATGCAGGATGCGTTTAAAACACCAAGTCGTTTTAGAGCTGAAATCCCAATGGAATATATTGAACAAGAAGAAAAAGAAGAAGCACCAAAACAACCAAAGGTTGTTGTGTCTCAATCCTTAACAGGAAGACCATCTAAGCTGGGTGCGAATAAAAAGAAAGTACGTTTACGTAAAGGGGATGCCGTTGAACATGCGATTTATGGTCAGGGTGTTGTACTTGAAATTCGTGGAGATGTCGCAACCATTGCCTTTGGTCACACAATTGGTGTGAAAAAATTAAATGCAGCACATCCTTCTTTAAAGAAAGCCTAGGTGAGTATGATGGATGAAAAGGCAAGAGTTTTAGAATTACGTAAAGAATTAGAAAAGTATTCTATCGAATATTATGTATATGATAATCCAAGCGTGACCGATCAAGAATACGATCGTTTAATGCAGGAATTAATGGTACTAGAAGAAAAGCATCCAGAAATGTATGATGCGAATAGTCCTAGTCAAAGAATCATTGGCTCTGTACTTGATGGCTTTGAAAAAGTGACACATGATACGCAGATGCTTTCTTTGGGAAATGTCTTTAATAAAGAAGAAATTGAAGAATTTGTTCAAAGAATCTCAGAAAGTATTTCGAATCCAGAATTTGTCGTAGAATGCAAATACGACGGACTTGCGATGGCATTATTATATGATGATGGTAACTTTACTCGAGCTGTGACCAGGGGTGATGGAATAGTTGGAGAAGATGTTTCAAACAATGTTAAAACCATCCTTTCCATTCCTATGCACATTCCTGAAACGCGACATGTTGAGGTTCGTGGTGAAGTGTATATGCCTAAGGCAAGCTTTGAACTATTAAATAAAAGACAAGAAGAAAAAGGGTTAGCCCCTTTTGCGAATCCAAGAAATGCAGCTGCAGGAAGCATTCGCCAATTGGATTCCAGTGTGTGTGCAAGTCGTAAATTAGATGCCTATTGGTATTACTTCCAGAATGCGTCTGATTTTGCGGTACAAACACAAGAAGAAGCTTTGGAAGCCATGTCTAAGATGCATTTTAGAACAAATCCATTGCGTAAAGTTTGCACGACCGTCGATGAAATTTGGGAATTTATCCAGGAAATTCAAGAAAAACGTGAGAATCTACCTTATGAAATCGATGGTATGGTCATTAAATTAAATAATTTAGCCGCTCAAAGAAGACTGGGAAGCACCGCGAAAGTACCGCGTTATGCGACTGCCTATAAATTTCCAGCCCAAGAAGTTTTAACGCGATTAAAAGATATAGTGATTACAGTAGGACGTACCGGAAAAATTACGCCTAACGCTGTGTTAGAACCAGTTCGTGTTGCCGGAACCACGGTGAGTGCGGCTCAGTTACATAATGAAGATATGATTGCCAATAAAGATCTTCGTATTGGTGATATTGTTGTTGTTCGAAAGGCTGGAGAAATTATTCCGGAAGTGGTAACAAGTGTTCCAAAAAGAAGAGATGGAACACAAGTGCCATATCATTTCCCGACAACATGTCCAATCTGTGGTTCCCATTTAGTACGACTACCTGATGAAGCGGCACATTATTGTATCAACCAAGATTGTCCTGCTCGTGTTGTCGAAAGTATGATTCATTTTGCTTCAAGAGATGCGATGAATATTGATACTTTGGGTGATAAGAAAATTGAGCAATTGCACGAATGGGGTTATTTAAATTCGATTGAAGATATTTATTTTTTAGATCGTTACTATGATGAATTGATCGAAAAACCAGGCTATCAAACCAAGTCGGTGGATAAGCTTCTTGAATCGATTGAAAATAGTAAAAAACAACCATTGGGTGTCATCTTATATGGACTTGGAATTCGTCAGGTTGGTAAAAAAGCCGCAATGATTTTAGCTGAACAATTTGGTGACATCGCTACTTTAATGCATGCAAGTATGGATGATTTAGTTACGATTCATGATATTGGGTTAATTACAGCCCAAAGTGTTGTAGCTTTCTTTAAGGAGGAAAAGAATGTTCATTTAATTGAAGTGTTAAAACAAGCTGGATGTAATTTTACACAAGAAAAGAAAAAAGTTGTACAAAGTCGTTTCACAAATAAAACATGTGTATTAACAGGAACTCTAGAACATTATACGCGTAATGAGGCAAAGGCCATTTTAGAATCCTTAGGTGCCAATGTGTCGGGTTCTGTATCTAAAAAGACAGATTATGTTATTTATGGTACGGCAGCTGGATCAAAACTTACAAAAGCACAAAGTCTAGGCGTTATGACAATGAGTGAAGAAGAGTTTGTGCAGGAGGTAGAAAATGCGAAAGAGTAAATTATTGATTGGTTTATTGGCATTGAGTTTATGCGCTTGTTCTACCGGAAATAAAAATCAGGCAAACGCATTGGATGAAGATTCGTATCAAGCTATTTTACCTTATGAATCCAGTGATACTAGAAGTAAACATGTTGGTTTGATTCAAGATACGGATTTGCGTGTAGAAATGGAAAGTGGATTGATGGATCTATCGAAAAAGTATTTTTCACCAACTACAGTTGGCTATAAGACACATCAATTCTTAGATTATGATGAATTGGATGCGACAGACGGTTCTAGAGGATTATTAGGAACGGTTCGTGATGGAAATCCAAATGGTCTAAACCCAAGCGCTGACGAAGAATTTGATACGGGAAATGGAATTGTGACAAATGCGACAATTTTAGTTGATTTGTATGAATTAGATTGGTACACAAACGATAATCTAAAAGGAATTTCATTAGGCCTTGTTGTAAATGGAGAATTAAGCGCATCCGATGGATCAAGTGTAGAAATTACGGATGAAAAGATGCAAAACTATTTGGAGGTTACTTTTTCTAAATTAGCTTCCTATATGCATGAGCGTTTTAATGAAATCAATAAGAATATTCCAATCTTTATAGCGGCTTATCGCTTGGATGATTCAAATACTGCTGGTAAAGGTGGCTATATCTATGAAGGATATTATAAGGGGGGACAAGGAAGTTTTACTTCTTTAAGTCAAGAATGGACACTGGTTCCAAGTTCACGCTTTACAGAATTGGATTCATCAGCAGCAACGGAGTTTACATCATTCAAAGAAGAGATTTCAAGAGTTCTTCCAGATAACACGTATATTACGGGTGAGGCTAAGTTTGAATCTAAAAAATTAAAGAAATTAAATTTGACAATTACAGCACACGGAAAGACGGCCGGAGAAATCTTGGCCGTGATTGAGGATGTAAAAGATCAGATGGATACATTTAGTTCAAAAAAATGTGACTATTTGATTACCATTCTAAATGATGATACAGTGTATGCATTGATAGAGAGAGCATCTGGTTCAAGTGAATGTAATGTGATCAGTAAGATATAGGAGGAGAATATGGAAAAGTTCAGTACAGAATATTTTCACAAATTGGCAAACGATTTGAAGTTTGATTTGAGTGATGAAGAAATCGAAGAATTGAAAAAAGATTTCGTTGCCGTCGAAGAACAAGTATCCCTTTTTGAAAAAGTGGACACAGAAGGCGTAGAACCTATGGTCTATCCTTTTGAAGCACCTACAACATTCTTAAGAGAAGACGTTGTAAGTGATGTATTAACGCAAGAAGAAGCGTTGAAGAATGTAAAAGATGCGCGTATGGGACATGTTCATGTTCCAAAGGTGGTGAAGTAAGATGGAAATTTCAAATTGTGTAAATAAAAACGTGGCTATTGAAAAAATTAATGCGGTTCAACCAAAATTAAATGCTGTAGTAACTATGGTGGATGAAGCTGATAACACAAAGGAAGGAAAACTTTCAGGTGTTCCAGTCGCATTGAAAGATAACATCTCTACTTGTGGTATTCGTACAACTGCAAGTAGTCGTATTTTAGATAACTATGTTCCTGTTTATGATGCGACAATCGTAAAAAAATTAAGAGAGGCAGGAGCTGACTTTGTATGTAAGGCAAGTATGGATGAACTTGGTATGGGTGGAACCAACAAGAATGCCTACACAGGTGCTGTACACAATCCTTATGATCTAGACCGCATTCCAGGTGGGTCAAGCGGTGGATGTGCTGCTTTAGTTGCTGCAGGATGTGTACCTTTGGCTATTGGTACAGATACAGGGGATAGCGTTCGAAAACCTGCTGCATATTGTGGTGTTGTTGGTGTTAAACCAACATATGGACGTATTTCACGCTATGGCATCATTCCTTATGCAAGTTCATTAGATCATGTTGGATATTTTACAACAAACGTAAAAGATGCTGCATTAGCTCTAGAAGTACTTGCCGGTCGTGATGATCATGATATGACTTCAAGTTATGAAGAGGTTAAAGAATATTCAAAATTATTGAATGGTGATCTAACAAACAAAACAATTGGTGTATTTAAAACTGTAATCGATGAAGTGGAAAATGAAGAATTAAAGGCTCAATTTAACGCTTTAGTTTCTAAATTAGAGGAAAAAGGAGCTAAGATTGTTGAAGTGGAAATGCCAAAAGAATATATGGAATTGATTGCTCCTGTCTATAAGACAATTGCGAATGCAGAAGCAACAGCTAACCATTCAAATCTGGATGGTATTCGTTTTGGAATGCGTGAAGAAGGTCAAGATTTAGAAGAAGTCATGACAAATACTCGTACAAAAGGTTTCTCAAGCTATGTTCGGGCCCGTTTCGTGATTGGTTCATATTCTTTGTTTGAAGAAAATCAAGATCGTTTATTTAGAAAAGCCCAAAAGATTCGTCGCTTGATCGTTCAAGCTTACGCGAAGATGTTTGAAGAATGTGATGCTGTATTAAGTGTTGCAGCACCAACGATTGCACCATTGATTAATGAAAGTACAAATGTTCGTTTTGGCGTATCTAGTTTTGCCGAAGAACACATGCAGTTGCAAAATTTCTCTGGTTATCCAAGTATTACACTTCCACTAGGAAAAGTAGATTCTATGCCTGTGGCTGTGAATTTAACTTGCAAGCCTTTTGAAGAACAAAAAATGTTTGATGTATCCAGTGCGATTGAAGAATGCACAGGTTTAAAAGGACAATGTTTGGAGGGATAGTAATGAATTATTTTGTGACGATTGGTATTGAAATTCACTGTGAATTAAAGACAAATACAAAAATGTTCTCTGGTGCTCCTGTGCGCTTTGGAGAAATCGCAAATACATGTACAAGTGTTGTGGATTTAGGACATCCTGGATGCTTACCATGTGTAAATAAAGAGGCTGTAGCCTTAGCTATCAAGGCATGTACAGCTATGCATTGTGAACTTGAAACATTGGTTCGTTTTGATCGTAAAAACTATTACTATTCAGATTTACCAAAAGGATTCCAGATTACGCAACAGTTCCATCCTATTGGAACAAATGGATATGTAGAAATTGATGTAGATGGAGAAAAGAAACAAATTCGCATCGAACGTATTCATATGGAAGAGGATACCGCAAAACAGTTCCATAAAGATACAGGTACATATATTGACTTTAACCGTGCTGGAACACCATTGATTGAAATCGTATCAAAACCAGATATGCATAGTGCTAAAGAAGCAGCAGCTTATGTGGAAACACTTCGTAAAAATCTTTTATATCTAAATGTCAGTGATGTTAAGATGGAAGAAGGAAGTATGCGTTGTGATGTAAATATTTCTTTGAGTAAAGATAAAGATACTTTGGGAACAAAGACAGAAATCAAAAACTTGAACTCCATTGCGAATGTTCAAAAAGCGGTTCAAGCAGAAATAGAACGTCAATCTGCATTATTGGATGCTGGTGAAAAAGTAGAACAGGCGACTCGTCGTTATGATGAAGCACAAAAGACTACAATTCTAATGCGTAAAAAAGAAGGAAATGTTGACTATAAATATTTTCCAGAGCCAAATATTTTCCCAATTCAATTAGATCTTGACTGGGTTAAATCGATTCAGGATAATCTAGAAGAGCTTCCTGATGCTCGTTTAGCTCGTTTCATGAAGGATTATGAATTGAGTGAATATGATGCAGGTGTATTGGTTTCTGATCGTGAAATGGCTGATTTCTTTGAAGAAGTATTAAAATCAACAAAATTTGCGAAAAAAGCATGTAACTGGATCATTGGAGATGTTTCAGCTTACTTAAACAAAAATAACTTAAGTTTTGCGAAAGTACCTTGTTCAAGTGAAAACTTAGCTAGCTTGATCAATGTGATCGAGGCTGGAGAAATCAGTGGAAAACAAGGTAAAGTTGTATTTGAAGAGGTTATGCAAGGAAAAGATCCTAAGAAGGTTATCGAAGAAAAGGGTATGAAACAAGTAAGTGATGATGGTGCTATTTTAGCTATCGTTAACAGTGTTTTAGATGCCAACCCTCAATCGATTGAAGACTTCAAAAATGGTAAAGATCGTGCTGTTGGATTCTTAGTAGGCCAGGTCATGAAGGCGAGTCGTGGTCAGGCAAATCCTAAGCGTACAAATGAGTTGATTCAAGAAGAATTAAAGAAAAGATAGAAGTCTGATTCATTCAGACTTTTAATGTTTTCAGGTACTGTGTTATAATAAATACGTTGTTAGGAGGTTTTTTAATGGCCAAGATGAAGCGTAGAAGACATACATCCAATAAACCTACAGGTCAAGGACACAAGCTTGTATGGTTTACTGTTATTATAATTATGATTCCTGTTGTGATTGTAGGATATGTTTTGTTGACAAGTTTAGGTGGACAAAATCGACCTGTGGAAGGTAGTCGTTTTTCAAAAACGGATTTAGATCCTGCCATTACAAAAGACAATATCTCATCTCTTGAGAGTGCTCTAGGAAACATTGATAATGTAGAAAAGGTAAGTGTGAATTTATTAAGTGCAACACTACGTGTACATATTGATCTAGTAGATAGTGCAACGGATGATGTGGCGAGTGCAGCACTTGATAGTGCATATAATATTGTGAATGAACAATTGCCAATTGATACATATTTTACAAATAAAGATAGTTCAAAGATGTATGATCTAGAAATTGATTCTTATAATTATTTGATTGATGATACACATACGGCAGATGGCTGGACATATTTAAAATTGTCGAAGACCGGAGCTAGTGATGGTCCTGTTACAGATAATATGACAACGGCTAAAGATCCTGAGCTTTCAAATCAATTAAAAGCAGCAAGTGAACAGATTCAACAAAATATCGCAAATGCGCAAAACGAAGATGATGGACAATAAGCGTCCATCTTTTTTCTTGAAAGGAGCCAAAAAATGAAATTATATATTGATGAGAATAATAAAGTATTCACCATGCATGAGGCAACGAGTGATATGAAGTGTTTTGAAGAGTTTGAAAATAGGAAACCCTATTCTTTTGTTGGAGTAAAAGAACTTGAAAATTGTATTCATCCTATTCATGTCTTATTGAATACGAGTATGATCGATGAAAAGTGGATATATATGAATTTAAAATCATATATATCTAAAAATGACCGTGTTTGTATCCTTCCATTTAGCTTTTTTAATGATACTAAAAATGAGTCTGATTGGAATAAACAGTATGCGCCTGGACAAGGGATATGGTATCGCTCTAATCAAGATGTATTCTACAAGTATGGAATCGGTAAGGAACAAATAGTATGGGTCAATTACTTTAAAGATTCGATGGATGAAATGAAGGAAAAGATTTTAAATAGTTCCATTTTGATGTTGACAGGTGGAGCTCCTGATTTAATGATGAAGCGAATTAAAGAAAAGAAATTAAAGAAGTTAATTAAAAATTATAAGGGAATTATGATTGGATATAGTGCAGGAGCCATGATTCAGCTTGACTCTTATCACATAAGTCCGGATGAGGATTATCCAGGATTTTTGTATCAGACAGGTTTAGGTTGTTTATCTGGTTTTGCGATTGAACCTCATTTTAGAAGTAGTAAAGTGCAGCTGCAAAGTATTGAAAAGGTAAAATCAGAGAAACAAATTCCTGTGTATGGCATCTATGAAAAGGGTGGAATGATCATTGATTCAAGCATTAAATGTTTCGGTAAAATAGAGAAATTTGAGTAAAAAATCATTAAAAGGTACTATATATTTGCACAAATTAATTGAAAATTTGCATAAATTAACAAAGAGTTAGCATTTAATGTTAAATTCACATAGATATGGGATACTATTGGTATGAGCCAAATGTGAAATGGTTAGCTAAAGGAGATAAGTATACATATGAAGTTTTGTAAGTTGATTACAGAGGTCGATTTAGAACTGCTCGAAGAGTTAGTCGATAATGGATATCCTGTGGATCGCATTGAAGAGAACGGGCAGGTTTACTACAAAACACCAGCTATGTTATGCCAAAATTTAAAAGTGAATGATGAAGTGAGAAATTACAGCAACGGTTTGATTTCAATGTCCATTGAAAATGTTCGAAAGAAAAAGGGGTTATATAGAACGGGGAATCTATTGATTGATATGGATTCTAATATTATCCAAAAGGGTAAAGAAAAAATCTTTATTCCTAAGGCAAGTTTTACAATTATTTCAACACTGATGGACGTCCCTCACAAAACTGTATCTAGATCGGCGTTGGTTTTTTACTTGGAACAGGCGTATCATCACGAAATATTGGATAACACTTTAACGGTTCATATCGCTTCAATTCGTCGCCTTTTGGGTGATGAATACATCAAAACCCATAAAACTGTTGGCTATTTTTGGGATTTCGATGTTTTTAAAGTGGGGTAAAGTTGAAAAATGGCTTGAAATAAAGGTATAATGTAAAGGCGTTGGAAGGAGATTTAGATTATGCCACATCTATTTGAGTCTAAAGATAGTTTTAAGGAAAGCTTTAAAGAAGCTGTTTCTGATGCCTATGGACGTGATTTTGAAGAAACATATCCTGAAGAGAGATATATTATCCTGGGCAAAATGATTCGTGATTTTGCTGGAGAGCATTGGAGAGAAACTAAAAATGCGATCAAGAAAACAGAATCAAAGCAGCTTTATTATTTTTCTATGGAATTCTTGATGGGTCGTTTAATGACTAGCAACCTAATGAACCTAAACATCTATGATGTTGTTAAAGATGGTTTAAAAGATTTAGGTATGGACATCAATGACATGGAAAACATTGAAAGTGATGCAGGATTGGGTAATGGTGGTTTAGGAAGACTTGCCGCATGTTTCATGGATTCATTAGCTTCTCTTGATTTGCCAGGACATGGTAACTGTATTCGTTACCGTTATGGTTTGTTCAAACAAAAAATTGAAAACAACCAACAGGTTGAATTGCCAGACTGCTGGTTAAAGAATGGTAATGTTTGGGAAGTATGGAAACCTCAACATGCTGTAAAAGTTAAATTTGGTGGTTACGTAGATGGATACATGGATGGATATGGAAAATTCCATGCTCAACATCATCCGGAATTTGTCGTACGTGCTGTACCTTATGACGAACCAATCGTTGGATATCATACAACAACCACAAATACACTTCGCTTATGGGATGCAGAAGTTGATGAAGATTCTGTAAACTCAGGTGGATTAAATGAATATTTGAATCAAGTAACAGCTATTACAGCAAATGTATATCCTGATGATTCGACAATCGAAGGAAAACGTTTGCGTTTAACACAAGAATATTTCTTTGTATGTGCTGGAATTGATCAAATTATTCGTTCACACTTACGTGTATACCCAAGCTTAGATAATCTAGGTGATAAAGTTGCGATTCAGTTAAATGATACACACCCTGTATTAGTTATTCCTGAATTAATGCGTGTATTACTAGATGATTACTTCTATGACTGGGATGATGCTTGGAATATCGTGACAAAGACTGTTGCGTATACAAATCACACAGTTATGGCAGAAGCACTTGAAAAATGGCCTCAAGACATGGTTCGTTCATTGTTGCCACGTCTATATATGATCATTGAAGAAATCAACCGTCGTTTCAAATATGACGTAGATCACAGAGGATTATGTGGAATCTTCAACAATGTTTCAATCTTAAAAGAAGGACAAGTTCACATGGCTAACTTGGCTGTTGTTGGTTCTCACAGTGTAAATGGTGTTGCGAAACTTCACTCTGAAATCTTAGTAAACGATGTATTCAAAGATTTTGTGACAATTTATCCAGATAAATTCAAAAATAAGACAAATGGTATTACTCACCGTAGATGGTTATTGTTCTCAAACCCTCAATTGACTCAGTTGTTAGAAGAAACAATTGGAGATGAGTTCAAGACAAATCCAGAAAAATTAGAAGATTTAATGGCACACGTTGAAGATGAGGCTTTACAATCTAAATTCATGGATGTGAAACTAGAGCGTAAAAAGATTTTGGCTGCTTATGTAAAAGAAAAATTAGGTATTGATATTGATGTTAATTCAATCTTTGACTGCCAAGCTAAACGTCTTCACGCATACAAACGTCAATTATTAAATATCTTCCACGTTATGTATTTATACTTAAGAATGAAACAGGATCCTTCATTTAGAATTTACCCTCGTACATTCTTCTATTCTGCAAAAGCAGCAGCAAGTTATGATTTAGCGAAGGAAATTATTAAATTGATTAACATGGTTGCCAATGTTGTTAATAATGACCCAGAAATTTCTAAATACATGAAGGTTGTCTTCATTCCTAACTACTCTGTATCCATTGCTGAAATCTTATTGAATGCGGCAGATGTTTCTGAACAGATTTCTACTGCTGGTAAAGAAGCAAGTGGTACAGGAAACATGAAGTACATGATGAATGGTGCAATCACTCTAGGTACACTTGATGGAGCTAACGTAGAAATCGTTGAGCGTGTTGGATACGAAAATGCAGAAATCTTTGGTTTACATGTAGAAGACATCAATGAACTTCGTCATGAAAACTCATACAACGCATGGAACCTATACAATTCAAGCTACAATATTCGTATGGTAATTGATTCACTTAAGAATTGTACATGGTCAAATGATCCAAACGAATTTAAGTTGATCAACAACGACTTAATGATGCGTAACGATGAATTCTTCGTATTAGCTGACTTTGATGCATATGTATATGCTCAAGAAAAAGTACAAGCTCGTTACATGGACAAGAGTCGCTGGGCTAAGACGATGTTAGTAAACATTGCTAAATCAGGATATTTCTCTAGTGATCGTACAATTAGCGAATATGCTAAAGAAATTTGGGATTTAAAACCATTGTCATTTGAAGACTAATTAAAAAACAGATCATATTTACCGATAAAGGGGATATGATCTCAATGTCATTAAGTTAAGAGATGACGAACCATCCGGATACTATTGTCTGGATGGTATTTTTATTTGAAGGCACGACGAAAATTGTAGTATTGCTACTACATTTTAAAAAATATATAATATTAGTTGTTAATCATATCGATAGTTAAAAGATACCGGTGATTTGGCTTTTACTTTCCGTTCATTCTGGCGATTAGGACGGATTGGCAGTATTTCTTTAGCTATCAGTGATTCAATATCAGGTGGATTCTTTCCACCTTTTTCTTTTAGATAGTTACGTATTATATGAAAGGCACGTACATAATTTAATTGATACTCGTATTTTCTGTCTTTTTCTTTAATTTTTATATTGTTACTTACTCTGCTGCAGAAATTATATAGAACCAGCTTTGCATAGATTTCCTGCTCTATAAACATTCTTTTCTTTGAATGCAACGTATTTAAATCCAGGTGATATTTCAATTCACGATAACTCGTTTCAATCTCCCAACGAAGGTGGTACAGTTCTTTGATATCTTGTATATTGAATTCGGATTCATCTAAATTTGTAATAATACTTTCGTAGGTATCATCACTTATTTTAAAACGTACAACACGACATTCAAAATCAAAATATGGGCTTCCGTCAAAAAAATCAAATCTCTGATTCTTAGGGACAAACTTATATATTTCAGGATGAGCTTTTATTTCATTCGTTTGTTTTGTGGTCAAGGTACGACGGACATGCATATCAAATTCTGCATCTGGAAAAGGACCAAAACTACGTAGTATGCTTGTTCTAGAATGAATATCCTTTACCCTGATCAAATACTTATGATTCTTCATACCTACTTTCACAAAAGAATTGATAGATTCATAGCCTCTGTCTGCGATGAAAATAGCTTTAGGACCATCATATCTATCCACTATTTCATTGAATGCACCATTTTCATTCATTACGGCATTTCCTTGAAGAACAATATCATCATAAGTACATTCCAATAGATCGTA
>NZ_JACRWH010000049.1:0-16564 GCF_014306155.1 Holdemanella hominis
GTTCTTTTTTATTCATTTGTGTTTGGCGGTTCGGAGTTTCACGAGATGAATAACCAGAACCGCCAAGTTCCTCTTGATGATTATTCACCTCATGAAGCTCTTCAAGAGCTTGCCTTTCTGCAAGCGTTCTAATTATAGCACTGCCTGTAATAATTTGTCACTTACCACCCATTTGCAAAAGAGGAGCTTTATTTAAAATATAAAGAAAAATATCATTGTGTTTACCAAAGGGACTTTTATACAAATGATCCATGGCTTGAAATTTTACCATTAGAAGCATCGAAATCAAATGCCATCAAACAACTACAGAATTATTTAAAGTGTGATGAACTTATTGTATTTGGAAATGGAAAAAATGACTTAGATATGTTTCAAATTGCGGATGAAAGTTATGCCGTTGAAAATGCGTGTGATGAATTGAAAAAGTATGCTACAGGAATTATTGATTCGAATGATAATGATGGTGTAGCAAAATGGATAGAGAATAAAAAAGCATAGTTGTACTAAATATAGGAGACATTATGATAATCAACACAATTATTTTTGATATGGATGGACTGATGTTTGATACAGAAAATTTATATATAGATGTATTTGAAGACATATGTAATAAAAATAATTATTCTTTCCCTAGAAAATATTTATTGGGAATGTTAGGGGCTTCGGATATTAATTTGTCAAAATATGAAAAGGAATATCCATGGATTAAAGAAATGTTTAAATTAACAAATGAAAATTTGGCTTCATACTACGATAAGCGATTTGCTGTTGCAGGTTCAGCTAATAAATATGGATTAAAGGAAATACATGATTATTTAAAGAAAAATGGATATAAGATTTGTATTGCATCTAGTTCGAGGTTGGCTTATATTCAAAAATTAGTTGCAAATTGTGGGTTTGATTTTCAGGCAGATTTAATTTTATCTTCAAAAGGATTTTGTCAATCAAAACCAGCTCCAGACATCTTCTTGGCATGTGCGAAAAAGATGGGAGTAAAACCTGAGAATTGTTTAGTGCTGGAAGATAGTAAAAATGGAATTCGTGCGGCGTATAATGCAAATATGCGAAGAGTTTGGATTCCAGATCAAGTCCTATTTAATGAAGAAGACATGAAATATGTTGATCTTCAGTGTGAGAATTTAAAAGAAGTAATCGATATATTAGAAGCAATGTAACTTTGCTTCTTTTTTTCATGTTATAATACCTTCATGTTTTATGGGAGGAAAAGTATGTTAGAGCTAGTTGTTTTTGATGTTGATGGGTTGATGTTAGATACTGAAAGTGTATGGAAAGTGGCGTTTGACAAGGCAGGAGATAAGTATGGTATTCAAAATATGGGTTCTACTTTATTTCCAAAATTGATTGGGAAAAGTGGTAGAGATGAAAAAGAAGTGTTAGATCGATATTTATCTCAAGACATTCAAGAATTGGTAATTAAAGAATGGGAACGCATTGGATATGGTATGTTGGAAAAGGAAGTGCCAGTTAAACCGGGCTTAAATGAAATACTAGATTTTTTGGATGCATATCATATTAAAAAGGCGGTTGCCACAACGACAAGAAGAGAGCTTACAGAAGAAAGATTAAAACGAGTTGGCGTATATGATCGTTTTGATTATGTATTATGTGGGGATGAAGTCATAAATCGTAAACCAGATCCAGAAATTTATTTAAGTGTTTTAAAGAAAATGGATACAGACGCAAGAAATGCTCTTGTTTTAGAGGATAGTGTAGTTGGTGTTGAAGCAGCTTATAGAGCAGGTATTGACTGTATTCAAGTGCCAGATATCATTGCACCTACAGATGTGCAGAAGAAGCAGACAATCTATACTGCGAAAGATTTGATTGAAGCTAAAGATTATATTAAAGAGAATATATTGTAAAATGCGACAAAATGATTTTGAAAATACACCCATGTTAAAACTAGTCATGTCTTTAGCTATACCGAGTATGATTGCTCAACTTGTGAATATTTTATATTCCATTGTCGATCGTATGTTTGTAGGACAAATTGAAGAAGTGGGAAATGTATGTTTGGCAGCCGTTGGAATATGCGGGCCAATCGTTACCTTATTATCGAGTTTTGGAACACTTGTAGGTATTGGTGGTTCGATTTGGCTATCGATGTGTTTGGGTCAAAAGAATGAGAAAAGGGCCAGTCAAATTTTATATAATAGCTTTGTGATGTTGGTTGTTCTTTCCATTTGTTTAACACTTGGATTCATTCTTTTAAAACATAATTTGATCTATTGGTTTGGAGGCAGTGATGCCCTTTATCCTTATGCCAATACCTATTTAACAATTTATACATTAGGAACTTTCTTTGCCCTAATGTCGATTGGATTGAATTATTTTATTACAGGACAGGGCTATGCCACGATTGCGATGTTAAGTGTATGTATTGGTGCCATCACAAATATTATGTTTGACTTTATTTTGATTCGTACACTTAAAATTGGTGTGGCTGGAGCAGCCATTGGTACAGTTGTAGCACAATTTATATCGTGTATGTTTGTGCTTTGTTTTTTAAGATTCAAATCGAAAATCAAACTTCATAAAGAAGAATTATCTATAGAGAAGATGAAGCATATTGTAAAACTTGGATTCTCTCCATTCCTGATTATCGCATCCGATTCCATTATTTTAATAGTGATGAATATGATGCTTCAAAAGTATGGTGGAGATATGGGGGATATTTATATATCGGCTATTACTGTAGCTCAAAGCTATTTCTTATTGATTACAGGACCATTACTTGGTATTAGTTCGGGTACACAACCGATATTTGCGTATCATTTTGGTTCGCAAAATTTAAAGAAGATCAAAGAAGCATTTAAAATTGTGATTTCATTTGCGTTTTTATTCTGTCTTGTTATGTTTATTATTTCAATGTGCTACTCCAATGTATTTGTGGCTATGTTTACTAATGATGCCATGACTATGCCAATCGCAGATAGGGCTATTAAAATATTCTGTTTAGGTATTTTGATGATGTCCATTCAATATGTTTTAGTGGATGGAATTACAGGATTATCTAATGTAAAATTATCATTATTTTTATCATTAAATCGTAAGCTGATGTATTTGGGTTGCACATGTTTATTGCCTGCTTTTTTAGGGGTTTCAAATATTTTCTATGCACAACCCACAGCGGATATTTATGCAAGTATTGTGACAATCATTTGTTTTATAAAAATCATACCTTCTTATTTAAAAAGTCATGGAGTGAAGTAAGGCGAGATGAACTAACATCTCGTTTTTTTAATTCTACAGTCTTTTTCTGATATAATAGTGGTGTAGGAGGAATCTGTATGGCTATATTTCTAAATCCTGATAATGCGAATTTTAATGAAGCGGTTCATTCAAAAATATATGTGGATAAAACGGGTTTAATTGAATATACAAATAGTGTGCTTTCAACCACAGCTAAATTTATTTGTAACTCAAGACCTAGACGTTTTGGAAAATCCATGACTGCTGATATGCTTTGTGCTTATTATTCAAAGGGATGTGAATCTAGAGAATTATTTCAGCCATATACGATTTCTTCATGTTCTACATTTGAAAAGTATCTTAATCAATATGATGTCATTCATATTGATGTACAATGGTGTAAAGATCAAGTTGAAAATATAAATGATATTGTAAATTATATCAAAGAGAGTTGTATGCATGAATTACAGAATGAATATTCCAATATTGACTATAATGGAATTATTTCTTTGTCTGGTACACTTTCTAAAATCAATGATGAAACAGGCCATCGCTTTGTGGTAATCATTGATGAGTGGGATGTATTGATTCGTGATAATGCGAATAATAAAAAATTACTAGAAGAATATATCGATTTCTTAAAAGGATTATTTAAAGGATCACAACCTTCTCGTTATATCGCATTAGCGTATTTAACAGGTATTTTACCAATCAAAAGAACGATGACACAGTCCGCATTGAATAATTTTGATGAATATACAATGTTGAATCCAGGTCCATTGGCTTCTTTTATCGGATTTACAGAGGGGGAAGTAAAAGGATTAAGTAATAAATACAATATAGATTTTGATAGAATCAAGAAATGGTATGATGGATATTACTTAAATCATCAGCATGTATATAATCCGAAAGCCGTTGTGAGTTTATTTACTTTAGGTGTGTTTCAAAGTTATTGGGCACAGACAAGTAGCTATGAATCAATTCATAGTTTGATTCAAATGAATTTTGATGGCTTAAAAGAAGCTGTTTTAGAAATGTTAAGTGGTAATGAAGTGAAGATGCAGACAACGTCTTTTCAAAATGATATGATTTCATTTAAAAATATGGATGATGTCTTAACGGCATTGGTTCATTTAGGATATTTGGGATACAATCAAACATATAAGACGGTATTTATTCCAAATGAAGAAATCCGACAAGAATTTGTGAATTCTGTTTCAGAAGATAAATGGAATGATTTAATTCAATTTGAAAGGGAATCGGATACCATTTTAGTAGCAACTTGTCAAATGGAGACAGAAGTTGTAGCTCAACAAATGGAAAAGATTCATAATACGTATGCTTCTAATATTGCATATCATAATGAAAATAGTTTGAGTAGTGTTTTAACGATTGCGTATTTATCAACTTTGAAGTATTATTTTAAACCAATACGAGAATTGCCAACAGGAAGAGGATTTGCGGATTTTGTTTATATCCCTAAACCTGAATATAAAGATTATTATCCAGCCTTATTGGTGGAGCTAAAATGGAATCGTAATGTTCAAAGTGCATTAGATCAAATCAAGGAAAAAGTATATCCTCAATCGATTCAAGAATATACCGATAATTTATTATTGGTTGGAAATACTTATGATTCCAAGACAAAAGAACATCGCTGTAAAATAGAGAAGTTTTAATGTATTAAAAATAGGTGATAATTATGTTTTTTAAGAAAGAGAAAGAGAAAAAGATGAATGTTCCAGATTTATGGAATTTTATGACATCCTTAAATAAAAAGGATAAGGCTTTGTTTGAAGAACTATTAGATAATGATAATGAACCTTTGGAATATAAGGGAGATGTCAAACAGGGCGGATTATTAAAGAATAAAAAAATGATTGAAAGAAGAGTTATTGAAAAAGAAGAGGATGGAAGATTACGGGATTATACCCAATATCGTATTCAGCCAGATGTATATGAAGTGTTAAAACCTTCTTATGATCAGTTTTATTCAATTATTGGTGACTAAGCTTGTAGAAATACAGGCTTTTTTTTCTTTGTAGGTGCAAATCATAAGGCAAAAAAAGTCCTTAAAGGTGCAAATGGAAATGAAAATATGCTAGAATATCTTTAGATAAAGCATATTTTATAGTTGGCAATAATAGAATATACAATTGAGTATTGATTTAGGTCAAATCATACTTTTTTCTTTTTGCCTGAATAAAGAAAAAGATATGTATTATGCAAGTCGTCTTGCGAAAATGATTCAGTGTAAGACAGTGTCTAAAAAGATGAATTTGAAGAAACTGAATTCTTAAAATTAAGAAAAGTCATTCAGGAACTTTTTCCTTTAGTGAGTGAAAAGGCAGAGCTATTAAATTTTTCTGACGATGCCTATTTATTAAAATTCAAAGGAAAAGATGAAAATCGCAATGTGATGGTCATGTTGCACCACGATGTTGTGAATGCCACTGGCAATTGGAAAGAAGAACCATTTGAAGGCACAATTAAAGATGGCAAAATTTGGGAAAGAGGTGCAGTGGATACTAAAACGCCTTTATTTGCCGAGTTTAGTGCCATTGAAGAATTGCTAGAAGAAGGCTTTGAATTTAGAGTGAATACCTATTTGTTTTCGAGTCACAATTAAGAAATTGGTGGAGATGGTGCTGTACTAGCGCTTGATTATTTTAATAAGAACCATATTCATTTTGATTGGATCAGCAATGAAGGTGGGGCTGTCATTGAACCACCAATGAAAGGTGTGAATTAAAAGTGTGCCATGATGGCTGTTCATGAAAAGGGTCATTGTGTTGCCAAGCTTATCGCAAAAAAAATAGCCAGCCAGGGACATGCAGGTCTTGCAACAAACTATCAAACACCTGCGATGCGAGTGGCTAAATTTGTTGCAAAAGTGGATGAAAAGAAGCTTTTTATTCGTAAGTTACATCCAGAAGTAAGAGGGATGTTTGAGGGGTTAGCACCTCATATGTCTTTTCCTATGCGTTTGTGTTTTCGAATCTGTGGTTATTTTCAGGTTTGTTGATTCGGATTATCCCAAAGATGAATGCAGCTGCTGGAGAAATGTTAGGTACGGCGTTTAGAAAACTTTCAATAGATGAAGAAGGTAGCTGTTATGGTGAAGCATTTCTTCGTTGTATTAATGACAAGAATCTAGAACAAAATATTCAATCTATGAAACAAATAGGGAGTAAGTATGATGTTGAAATTGAGGTTGAAGAAAATGAATATTATAAGCCTTCTTCTTTAGAAAGTAAGGGTTATAAATATGTGAAATAAATTGTAGAAAATGTATTTGATTATGCAGTAGCCGTACCATTTATTCTTCCGGCTGGTACCGATGCGAGACATTTTACATATATTTGTGATGCAGTCATTCATTTTGCGCCAATTGATATTGATAATCAACAATATAGTTCAGTGCATAATGAAAATGAAAACTTCAGCATTGATAAGTTAAGTTTAGCCGTTGAATTTTATAAAGAATTAATTAAAAACTATAAGTAATAATAAAAAGATTGTGACTATTGAATAGTTTCGGTCTTTTTTTCTTGACGTAAAACAATTTTCATTTTATATATAAATATATAAGTGCTTTTGTATACAAAATGTATTTTTTGTATATAAATATGTATTTGATTATTAATCAGTTACAAAATTAGTGGATAATTTAGAAAAAATTAACTAAATATAAAGTTTTATGGTATATGTAATTTACAAAAAACTGTGATGGAGAAGATATGAAATGGATTTTAGAGATTTAGGTTGGTTTCTTACTTTTGATTAGAAGATCGTAAGTCAGGTGTGTTTTACCGCTCATGTAAATTATCTTTTTGGAAATCAGTTGAATTAGAAAATTTGAGTTCAATGAAAATTAAAACAATACTAGACTTGAGAACTGATTATGAGTCATATGATGAACCTGATTCTTCAATTCAAAACATTCAAATTTACAGAATTAGTGGAATGAGAGAGCTTGACGGAGTAAGTGTTGTTTTTTCTTCTGAAGGAGTTAGAAAAAGGAATTTAAAAATTCAGAATTTACACAACATACGGAAGATTTTTATGTAAATATGATGTTTAATAATCAACCTTTTAAATTTAAGTGGATGATTATAAGCGATGTTGATTCGTATCCATTGCTATTTCATTGTGTTTCAGAAAAAGATCGTACTTGTGCATTGGCAGCTTTAATTTATTGGGTTTTAGGTGTTTCTAAAGAGTGCTTGATTTTAGATTATTTAATATCAAATATTGCATATAAAAATATAATCTGTAAGAAGTTTAAATGTTCTAGTTTATATTTAGAAAGTGATTTTGATAATTATTTTACGATAATGATAGAATGTGGAATTAATATCGATTTGGGATAAAAAATTATTAATAAAGTGTTTGAAAATTATAGAAATGTTTTTGGTTTTTTTAAAATAGAATATGGGATAGAAAAATACTACGCTTTTAGAATTCAGAAAAAAGTATACTGTTTAGTTTTAAATTAATATATGATAGGGTGTGAATGAGATGAGTTATAACAATAAGTTACTTTCAAAAAATGGTCAAGCAATTATGGATATATCAAAAATACTTTTAAGATTCGATGCGGGGGATAGAGTTCCTACGGTTACAGAATTAGAATCTATGCTACATATATCAAGAGGAACTATTCAAAATGCTTTGAGAACTTTACAAGAAGAAAAGGCGGTAAGAATTGAAAGTCGTGGTCATTTAGGATCTTTCATGACATTAAAAAATGATAGTATTTTGCTAGAGTTTGCTGGAGTGTCATCCTTATTAGGTGCTATGCCATTACCTTATTCTAAAAAATATGAAGGCTTAGCAACTGGATTGATATCTACAATGGAGAATAGTTTTGGAGTTCCTGTAATGTTATCTTATATGCGTGGGGCCGTTAATAGAATCGCAATGGTAATAGAAGGAAGATGTGACTTTGCGGTTACATCGAAGTATGCAGCACAGGATTTGATTGCAAAAGATATTCCATTGGAAATTGTGAAAGAATTTGGAACAGAAACATATTGTAGTTCTCATGTTGTTATTTTTCATAAAGATGGTAAAACAGAAATTACAGATGGTATGAAAATAGGGATAGATTCTGATTCTATTGATCAAGCCGATATGGTTAAGAAAGTATGTCAAGGGAAAAAAGTTGTTTATTGTCCAGTAGAATATAGTAGTTTGTTAAAGAGAGTGATTCAAGGTGATTTAGATGCGACAATTTGGAATATGGATGAAATTACAGATCATATGACAAAAATTAATTATAAAAAAATATCTCAAGAAAATGGCTCTGATACGAATGCTGTAATAGTATCAAATAGTAATAGACCAGAGATAGGAATTCTTTTAAAAAAAATGATTAAGAAAGAAGAGGTTATTAAAGTACAAAAATTAGTTGAATCACATATAATTACACCTAGTTATTAAAAAATTGACATGATATCGAAACAGGAATAGAATACAAACATACAGAAGCAAAGGTGCTTACAGTTCATAGTAATGTGAACAAGTAAGCACCTTTTAATTATATACTTTGATTAAATTGAGTGTAAATTTTGTTTCTGTATATAAATCATAGTTAATTTTTTGCATTTTTGATATTAGATAAGTGCTATTCAAAAATAACTTAAAAATCGAATATACAAAAAAATGTATAAAGCTATTGACTTAAGATAAGCAACGTTATATACTAGGGTTAGACAGAAAATACAATATACTGTATATTGGAAAGGAGAAAAATGTTAAAACAAAGAATTGAAATTTTGAAAACATCAGGAGTTATCGATGAAGATGTTGCTTTGTTTGTAAACGATATTATTGATGAGTTTTCATCAAAAAATTTTAATGAAGGCAAAATGGAGACGTTTACAACTCATTTAGCTATGTCTACAGAGAGAATTAAAAAGAATGAACCTGTAGAAGATTTAGATGATGTAATTTGGATGGATGTAAAGAATAACGAGAATTTTGAACAATCTAAAAAAATGTTCGAATATTTAAAATTAAAATCTCCTGTACCAATTCCAAATTCAGAAAAAAAGTTTATATTAATGCATATTTGCAATTTATTACAAGGCTAGGGGGAATGAGTTATGTTGAAAATTGTAGTAGGTGGCCAAATAAATAAGAAAGAAATTTTTGATTATATTCAAAACTATTATGGAACAGAAAATGTAAAGTTAGAAATTAAAAATGATTTAGACGCTGTTATGGCAATGCAATCTGGCCAGTTTGATTATTATATTGGAGCTTGTAATACAGGTGGCGGCGGTGCGTTAGCAATGGCGATTGCGTTATTGGGCGTTACAAAATGTAAAACAATTTCTATGCCAGGAAAGATTTTGCCAGATGAAGAAATTAAGAAAGCTGTAGACGACGGCATTGTGGCATTTGGATTTACTGCATCACATGTGGAACAAGTGCTTCCAGTTCTTTTGGATGCAATTGATCATAAAAATTAATATTAGACTAAAGGAGGAGAGAGAAAAATGAAATATTTAGTCTTAGCTGCGATTGGTGCATTGGCATCAATTTTAGCAAACAAAAGTATTGCTGTATTCAACGACGGTTTCCGTCCAATTGTTCCACAGTATTTGGATGGAGGAATGTCAAGAAAAGATTTGGCTGCAATGTCATTTGCAATTAGTTTTGGTTTAGTCATTGGGTTTGGTATTCCAACAAGTATTGCTGCATCGATTATTTTGATTCATAGTGTTTTACTAACAACTGATATCATTGGTACATGGTGCCCTGATACTAAAACAGGAACTATTCTTGCTGGAGTAATTGGAGCTCTTTATGGTGTTGGTATTCTTGCTGGTTTAGAGTTGATTGTTAACTTATTTGCACTATTACCGTTTAACTTCTTAAGTAATTTAGGATCTGTATCTACCTATGTAGTCGCAGCATTCGCATGTTTTCCAGCAGTTGCTGTTGGATATCAACATGGATTCAAAAATGGCGCTATCTCAGGAATTATTACATTAATTGTTTATGTATTAACAGTAAAATTTGGACAATTATCAATGGGATCGTCAACAATTACATTGAATGCGTTTGGTGTGGCAATGTTAGCTGGTATGATTTGTATGTTGGTATTTGCTAGTAAGGTTAAGGGAGATGGAAACTCAAACTCAACATTGGTTTCTACCTTCTCTACAAAAGTTTCAAGAATTCGTTCTAACTGGTGGTTATTCGCAATCATGGGTGCTTTGATTGCTGCTGCAACATCAATGGGAATTGTTGCTGGTGACCCTGCTTCTTTAGCATTAGTAGCCGATTCACAATGGAGTAATGCTACAGTTGTTGCATTAGCTAGAGCTATTGGCTTTGTTCCATTAGTATTCACTACTGGTATTGTAACTGGTGTTTATGCTCCAGCGGGATGTACATTTGTATTTGTTATTGGTTTGGCATTCCATGGTAATCCATTACTTGCAGCTGTACTTGGAGCTGTAGTTATGGTTTGTGAACTTGCATTGATTAATGTCTTCGCAAAAGGTATGGATAAATTCCCAGGTATGAAAGACATGGGTGAACATATTCGTACTTCTATGAATAAAGTATTGGAAGTTGCATTACTAGTCGGTGGTGTTGTAGCAGCAGAAGCAATGGCAGCTCAATTTAACGGAATTACAGGAAGTGGAGCATTGTTTGTTGTTGCATGTATTCTTTTGAACAGAATTTCAAAGAAGCCTGTTGTTGAAATGGCAGTTGGTCCAGTTGCATGTATCGTTTATGGTGTGTTGCTAAATGTATTACTTGTATGTAACTTAATTACTCTTGCAGCTGCAGCTTAAATTAAATCGAGTTTATAAAGAGGCAGTCGACATTTGACTGTCTCTTCCTTTAGCGGAGGAAAAGAAATGAATAATACGGATAAGCATTTAATAGCTTGTAATGATCCATTTCATTCAGTTGTATCAAGCTTTGATGTGGTAAATGGTATGGATACGTATTTGCTAGGTGTTAAAAATGATAATCATATACCGTCATCTTTTGTAAGACGTCTTGAAAAAACAGGAAAATATGCATTACATACGATTGATCATATGTCTGCTTCAGGCAGAGCTATCGATTTACAACTTGTAAATCCATTAACTGGTAGATGGATGACAGGCTCATCTAGTGGAACGGCAGTGAATGTTTTTTTGGGGATTAATGATGTAGGCATTGGAACTGATGGAGGAGGCTCTGTACTGGCTCCTGCAATGTCTTTAAATTTGTTTTCTTTCATGAGTCCAATTTTAGAAAATGAACATATGATTCAGTTCAATAAAACATCTACTGATGGTATAGTTTTCCATCCTTCTTTAGGTTTTATCACATCAAAAAAAAGCGTATTAGAAGAAATCATTAGAGATTGTTTCGAACTGCCGGAATATACAAAAAATTTAAAGATTGCAGTTTCTACAGAGGATACACATGCTTATCCATTTGTTACTGAGGCAATAAAATATCCAGATATTTATGGAAATAGACAGATTGGAATTGAGTTTTTAACAAAGGCTTTAGAACAATATGATGTTGTAATTTCCTTTGAAGGACCAGTGGATCTGGTCCAATATGGCGATACAGTATATGGACATTTTGATAAGAAAACTCAAAATATGCAAAGACAATCAGGAAAAGGATTATTGCGAGTTGTAAATATGGTATCTGCCACGGCCATAACAATTCCATCAGACAAATTAGGTTTTGGATTTGTGATCATCACAAAAAGTAAATTAGAAAATATTGCAGGATTAATAGTAATAATGAACGAAATACCATGGGAAGAAGATATACTTGTCAAGGATTATTTTCGTAATATACAAACATGGACTAGGAAAGGATTCGGATTTTAGCTTTATGAAACTTGAAAATATAACACTATCTCACGAACACCCAAGAATTGATTTATCTGCTGGGAAAAATGATTCTGACTGTTTGTTGAGTATGTATGATGACGCATTAGATGAATTAAAAGATATTCATGCTAAGGGCGTTACAAGAATTGTGGATTGCAGTAATCATGGAATTGGAGCTGATTGGTCAAAGAATGAATTGATTGAAAAAGAAACGGGTATTAAAATTGTGCGATCAACTGGTTTCTATAAAGATCCGTTCTTACCTGAATATGTACCAACTTCAACTGTTGAAGACTTGTGTAATATTATGCGTAAAGACATTTCAAATGGGGCCCAAGTCATTGGAGAAATTGGTACATCTAAAGGTGTGTGGACGGAAAATGAGCATAAAGTGTTTGAAGCAGCAGCTATCGTACAAAAAGAAACTAATGCTGTTGTAATTACGCACACAAGTTTGGGTACATTGATTAAAGAACAAATCGATTTTTTCGTTTCTAAAAATATCAATATGCGTAAAGTAATTATTTCACATGTAGCTCTTTCAAACGATTTGGACGCAATACGATACGCCTTAGATAAAGGAGCAAATGTCGCATTTGACACAATTGGTAAAGTTAAGTATTTGCCTGAAGAAACACGAATATCTTTTATTAAAACATTGGTTAACGAGGGCTATACAAAGCAATTGTTAATGTCCATGGACATCACACGAAAGAGCCATTTAAAGAAGAATGGTGGTGTTGGATATGCATATGTGCTCGATGTATTTATTCCTTTATTGTTGAAAAATGGAGTAAAAGAAGAGGATATTAATCAAATAATAACACAGAATTTTAACGATATATTGGAGGCATGAAAATGAAAACTTATCCATTACATAGTATTACTATTGAACAGGCAGAACAAAAACAATTTCATTTAATAGATTGTATAATGAAACATTTTGATGGCAACCAATCCATTAATTTGGGTGATTTGGGATGTGTAAGAGAGCTCAATAAACCCAAAACGACAGCTAAAGCAGAGAAAGTTATTGCTGATTTTTTTGGTGCTGAAGCATGTGAATTAGTAACTGGAGCTGGAACGGGTGCTATTCGATGGGCCATGGTGGCTTCTATGAAACCAGGGTCAAATGTCTTAGTACATACGGCTCCAATCTATCCAACAAGTGAAGTAACAATGCAAGGATTAAATCTAAATATTATTCGAGCAGACTTTAATGACAAAGAAGATATTATTAAAGTCATGAATGATAATCAGATTGATGGTGCATTAGTACAGCATACAAGACAAGTGCCTACAGATTCTTATAGCTTAGATGAAGTTATTCAGACTATCAAATCTGTAAAAGATGTTCCAATTATTATTGATGATAATTATGCAGTTATGAAAGTCGAAAAAATTGGTGTGGAATGTGGCGCAGACATTTCAGCATTTTCTGCTTTTAAGCTTCAAGGACCAGAAGGCGTAGGTATTATTGTAGGTAAAAAAGATATTATTGATGCAGTCGATAAAATGAACTATTCAGGTGGTTCAAAAGTACAGGGCTGGCAAGCAATGGAAGTATTGCGAGGATTAACTTATGCTCCTGTATCACTTGCTGTTCAAGCTGAACAGAATGAAAAATTAGTTAAAGAATTAAATAGCGATGCAATTCCCGAAATTAAGGAAGCTTTTTTAGCGAATTCACAGTCTAAAGTTTTATTGGTTGAATTTAATGAAGATATTGCTGAAGACGTATTGAAAAACGCTGAAAAGCTTGGGGCACTTCCAAATCCGGTCGGAGCAGAATCTAAATATGAATTGGTTCCTATGTTCTATAAGGTGAGTGGAACATTTTTAAAAATGGATCCAACTTTGATTAAACGAATGATTCGAATAAATCCAAATCGTGGAGGAGCTGAAACGATACTTCGAATTTTAAAAGAGAGCATAAGGATGGCGAAATCATGTTCTTAAATAAAACATTAGAATTGAATTCAAGATTGATTGAGACGGCTGTTCAACTTCACCAGACAGGAAAAGTATTACCGGATACATATTTGGTGGATATTGATCAATTATTGTATAACGCAAAATCTATTCTTAATGAAGCAAATAAACAACATATTGAATTGTACTATATGTTAAAACAAGTGGGAAGAAACCCATATATTGCAAAGGAATTAGAAAATATCGGATATGCTGGCGCAGTAGTCGTAGATTGGAAGGAAGCTGATGTGGCTATTAAAAATGGTTTGCACATTAGTCATGCGGGTCATTTAGTACAAATGCCATCAGGTTTTGTAAAAAAAATAATATCTTATGGTTGTGATTATATGACGATTTACTCGATTGAAAAATTGAAAGAAATTGATAGAGTTGCCAAAGAGGTTAATAAAGTTCAAAAAATCATGGTTCGTGTTATAGGAGATGGCGATCTTATTTATAGTGGACAAACAGCTGGATTTTATCTAGATGAATTGAAGAATTTGGTTTGTGAAGCAAGGCGATTAACGAATGTAGAACTTTGTGGTGTAGACTCTTTCCCATGCTTCTTATATGATGAAAAGACACAGGATATTGAACCACAAAATAATTTAAATACAGTTTTAAAGGCCAAAAAGATTTTAGAAGAACTTGGATGTCATATTGAAAATGTAAATGCTCCATCAACAACATCAGTTCGTACTTTACAAAAGATGAATGGGTATGGCATTACAAGTGCAGAACCAGGTCATGGATTAAGTGGAACTACACCTTTACATGCCGTAAAGGATTGTGTAGAAAAACCATGTGTATTGTATTTAAGTGAAGTATCTCATAACTTGAATAATAAATCTTATGCGTACGGAGGTGGCTATTATAGACGTGGACACTTAAAAAATGCATTTGTTGGAAAAGAAATAAATCATTTAAATAAAGTGATAGTAAATCCACCTGCATTAGATAGTATTGACTATCATTTTGAATTGTCAGAACCTGCAGAGATAGGAGCGTCTGTAATTATGGCATATAGATTTCAAGTATTTGTGACACGAAGCGATGTTTGCTTAATTAAAGGTATTCATGAAAATAAACCAAAAATTATTGGCTTATATAATAGTCTAGGAGATGAAATAACAAGATGAAAAAAAGATTTATTATCATTGTTTTAGATGGTTTTGGAATTGGAGCTATGCCAGATGCAGCTGTAGTTAGACCGGGTGATGAGAAGGCGAATACATTGCGTAGTATATTAGAAGATTATCCGGATCTAAAACTTCCAACACTAGAAAAATTAGGCTTGATGAATGCATATGGACATGAAAGTAAGCTAATGAAGTTTTCGGAAAATGCTAATTTTGGGAAAAGTGAGCTAATGCATTTTGGTGCCGATACTTTTATGGGACATCAAGAAATTATGGGTACACTTCCTAAAAAACCAACGGTAGATCCATTTCAAACCCATGTAGATGCGGTTGCTAAAATTTTAACAGACCATGGTCACAAAGTGGATATTGTAAATCGTAATGATTTAAGATATGTGGTATGTGATGATTATGTTACGGTAGCTGATAATTTAGAGGCAGATTTAGGTATGTGCTACAATGTTACAGCACCATTAGACTATATTTCATTTGAAAAAGAATGTGAAATTGCAGAATTAGTCCGCAAAGTTGTGACAGTAGGAAGAGTTATTGTCTTTGGTGGCTCAGGAAATACCATGCAAGACTTATATAATGCTGAAGAAATAAGAAATGATAAATTTATTGGTATTGCAAGTGCAAAATCTAAAAGTTATGAAAAAGACTATCACTGTAGACATTTAGGGTATGGAGTAGATAAAAATGTTCAAGCACCAACAATCTTAACCAATGCAGGTATTCCTGTAACTTTAATTGGAAAGGTAGCTGATATTGTTGCGAATGATGGTGGCACAAGTATTTCCTGTGTTCCAACAGCAGAATGCATGCAATTGACTATTGATGCAATCAAAAAAATGGATAAGGGATTCATCTGTACGAACGTACAAGAAACAGATTTAGCAGGCCATTCTCAAAGTACATCTCGTTATAAAGAAGTATTAGAACAAGCTGATGCAGGATTAGCAAAAATTTTGCCTTTACTAAATGAAGAGGATATCTTGATTGTTCAAGCCGATCATGGAAATGATCCGAAAATTGGATCTAGTCGTCATACTCGTGAGTGTGTTCCTTTGTTGATTTATCGTAAAGGATTGAAAAGAGCAAATATTGGAATTAGAAAGACCATGTCTGATAATGGAGCAACATGTTGTGATTATTTTGATGTTGCAGCTCCAGAAAATGGTACATCTTACTTGAATAAATTAAAATAATCTGTAAATTTTTATAAAAATAAGACCGATATTCAAAAGTTTTAAATGGATATTTAAATTCTTGTAGGGTCGAACATAGTCCTTAAATTTTTATAGGGTCGTTTTATAAGTAGTAAAAAAATTCTATAAAATATCGTAGGGTCGTGTTCGTCCCATTTTTTTATAT
>NZ_JACRWH010000050.1:0-16273 GCF_014306155.1 Holdemanella hominis
TTCTAATCTTTACTGCAAATAATGGTATTTCTAGTATGGAACTTTCTAAAGAATTGAAGGTCAATTACAAAACAGCCTGCTTATTACAGACTAAAGCTCGTATACTTATGAAAAATTCGGATTCAAAGAGATTTTTGGATTCGGATTTTTATGAATCAGATGTAGCCTATACAGGAGCTCCATCACATAACGGAAAGCGAGGGCTGGGTACTGATAAACAGCCCTTTTTAATAGTGCTTTCAACAGAACAAGAAAATCAGTATCCACGTTTTGTTAAGATGCAGGAAGTGACCACAGATTCAAGCAATATCATAAAAGGATGTTTTGAAAAATACGTAAAAATGTCCAAAGAAAGAAAATTGAATACAGACTGCAAAACAACATACAATATCTTAAAAAATAGGATAGAAGTAATTGACTACGATAATGATAACCATCGATTATACTTTCTAAACAAGATCATATCCAATTTAAACAGTCAGTTTATTGATAGATTTCATGGCGTTACCAAAAGAATGTTGCCCTTATATTATTCTGAATTCGAATGGAGATTCAATCACAGGAACTGCAAGTCTATCATGGATAAGATCAAGAATTATATAATGCAATCAAGCATAGCCACTCGAAAGATGATTCGTGATTCAATGGACCAATATGCCACGGCTAGAGGATTGGAAAACACCCAGGGTTGTCAGATGGGTACTCACAAAAATTTTAATTATTTATGAACATATTGATTAACTTCCAAGAATACTGTCATATTTTTGTTGAATCATATCTTGAAATTCTTTTAATATAAACCTTGATGCATTTCTTGAGTTTTCACTTTTTGAATCTTTAGAAAAATATATTTTAGGTACGCTTACTTCAAAAGAGTGATTCCTAACATGACTCCGAAAATAGTGTGGAAAGCCATATTCTACTATACATTGTCCCTCTAGTACACCAAAACTAAATTTATATTGCGCTTGCACTTTCCTTAAAATTAGAAACTCATGATATTTTTTATCTGATATATACTCAATATTTTCTAAAGTCTTGCCTTTTTCACTGTTTATTATGATATTTTTAACCGAACCTCCCATCCATTTCGTATTATCAGGCATATTAACTTTTCTATCCGGACCAATTTCGATATTTTTTACTGCCTCAAAAGATAAAAATCCACTAGGACTATCATTTGCAAGTTGTAGCATAAAAGCGAACCTTTGAGTATTGTTGAACTTGTCTGACGTTATCTCGAATGGACTTTCTTTATTTGATATTTCTCCTAGGATTTGCAAATAATTAGTAACAGTTTTGATTATTTTTTTATTAATAACCTCAGTTTCTGAAGATGTATATTCATTACGGAAACAAATCATACTTTGAGTTGCTGATTTTTCAATTTCGACTCTACCAGTATATCTGCTTTTGTTGTTAGCCCAATCTTTAGTAACATCTTCTCTTATAATTGTATAATCCAATACTAATTTATTTTGATTATCCATATTAAAACTTAAATCAGTATCAAAATCAAAACAATCATATTCATCTATCAAGTCATCTCTTTTGATCAAGTCCTGTGGTATTAAATTATTTAAATTTTTATCTGATTGAGATTTTGCTTTAATGATTTTGGTTTTAAGACTATCTTCTTTTGTCTTTTGCAATTCTTGCAATTTTTCAAATTCCCTTGGGCTTAATATTGATAGAGTCAAAATCGGGATAGATGATTTCTTATCACTATCACCGATATATACCCCTCTTTCGGCAAGAATATTTTTCATATCCGACTCACTGATACAGGATTTGCTTAATAGGGGTTTTAATCTTTCTCCCACTGGCAACAGTGTATCTGTATTAATAGTATCGTTCATTTGTTCACACCTCATCTCTAAAATCTGGATTATAAGTTACAACTGTAATTTTATCAGTAAAACTTGAATCCGCGAATTCTGCTTTACAAGACACAACTGTTTCTTCATGATCGAACTGATGAAAGTCAGGAAAGGCAATTATTATATTTGCCGCCCAATCGGATGTAATTTCTTGTGCTAATCCGATTAGTCGTCTCAGATACTCTTTGCAAAATTTATCTTTTACGAGTAAAAGTAATTTATTTTGATTGTTCTGATTTATTGCCATAGGTAATACATCGGAATTTAAGTATTCAAAAGGAATAACTGACCCACTGTATTTTCGATTTAGATTAGCATTATTTAATCCTGTATTTATATAAAAAAATTTGCAATTCTCTTCTCCATATTTTGCTTTTGCAAAATTAATTGCAGTATAAAGAAATTGTGCACGATTATTATCTATGAGTGCCACAGTATCATAATGGCATTCTTCTCTAAAATAGAAATCGCCAATTTTATCAACTACAGACTCATTTTCTCTTCCGTCATCTCTGTTACGATCAATCCAAAATATCAATGAAGAACATACCCTCTTGTTTGTACCTGGAATTTTTCGTTTTGCTATTTCGCAACATGGATAACACTCACTTGCAAAAGCGATGTCCATCAAAAATTCTTTAAACTTACTTTTTATTCCATCTTCTGTTTTGGGATAACCATTGCGACATTTTACGCTTATTAAAACATCGTGTCGTGTTGTATCCCTAAGAGGTGACTTATACTTAAAAACATAATCAATCCCATGTTTTTCTGACTTATCCGCATTTTGTTTTTTGTGGGTATCTTGATGAACACAAGGAACCGTTACGCCACTAATACAGTCTTTCCATCCAAAAATTTCTAATAGATTTTTTACTATTTTTTCTCCATATTCGCCTGAACTTTTTGCTTTTTCTCCGCCTGCCATTTTAATATCTCCTTACTTTTCGTTAGTATAATATATCTTGTAATATCGCATCTTCTTTTTTGCATCATATCCCTGCTCAATAATTTCCTCAACCGCACTTATTTTAGAAGGAATCTTTATTTCAATATCAGAATCTAATTTTATAAAATTCCGTATCTTTTTTTTTGCTTCTGTAACAGCTTGCTTTGATATCTCAAATGACTCTCCAAATTTGAATTCTAAATCATTATCTTGTATATATGACTTAAAAGCTTGGCAGTGATTTTCATTTTCACAAGCATGATTTGCAAAATCATCAAATTCAAAATTATCATGAGATTCAAGATACTGTACAGAATTATTCAAAAACGATATTTTGCTTGTTTTTTCCATATCGGATGATTTGCTTAGAAACTTTTTACATACATTTAAAACATTAGAAGTGTTTGCGTAAGCATCTTCAATTTCAGTAACTCTCAAAAAATCATTCTTCCAATATAGTGCATCATTACGACTTGTATCAACTATATATACTTTTTCGGGGATTTTCCGCTTAAAATCAAATATTAAACATCCTTTATCTAATTTTTTTGTATTAATTCCTTTTTTACACGAAACATCAAAAGAACCTTGGTGTTCTTTAATATTCAGATAAAAATCCTTTGTTTCCGATTTAAATATCCCAATTGCATTTGTTTCGTATCCATCGATTGTGCAGTCGTTAATAAATGCAATATACAACTCTCCTCGTTTTATGTTTGGATGAGTCGAGACTTCATACAAGTGTTTTGCAATATTTTTTGATTGTTCTATAAATGTATTTGGTGATTGGAATATTGTAGAAGAGTACATATAAAGTTCATTCAAACTAAGGTTTGTCTCATGAGAAAACTGATAAGATAATTCAAAACTAAACGATGAGAAAAAATATTCTTTTATATATTGTTCAGTAACATCATTACTAATAGTCGAACTAGTATCCGTCAGAACAAGTTCCTCGTCTTTACTTTTATTTCCGACCACGTGTACAGCCAAATCTAAGATTTTAGCATTTGAAAAATCAATCATCTATAATCCTTCTTTCTTTATTGAACTAACACACTCTAACGAGTGTGTGGCTTTTTTTAAAGCCTAGTTATCATCTGTATCTTATTCTATCATAATTTTGCCTTTATTTTTTGAAAGGATATTTTAATCCAAAAATAAAAATGAGTATTCCATGGTGACGGAGCCACCCAATCCATTTTGAATGATACTTTTCTATGCATAAACCTAAACAGTAATGGAACAAAATCATGAATAACATTAAGAATACATATTTAGGCTCTCCATATGCATAGAATAATAAACTCATGACAAACAAAAAAATATTCTTACCCTTTGTACGTGCAATTGACGGCTAATTCGGTGCGCCTCTAGCGGTCATACCGGTTTCGAATGACGTTTGAATCGGTGCAACATGACGTACAACCGGTGTAATAGGACCTCCTTAATGCTATAGTTTGACTGTAGTGAAAGGAGGTCTTTTTGTATGCAGAAAAGCACTACAATTATTGGGGTTCTTGAAATGTTAGAAGATGGTTTTTCTTATAGCGACATTCGTACAAGATATTCGATTGGTAACAGCACTATCACTGACATCAAGAAAAAGTTTAAGACAATGGATGTAACTCTTAAGCAACTTCATTCTATGACACCAAAACTGATTGAACAAATGTTCTATCCGAATGCACATCCTAGAAAGGAAGCTCCGTTACCGGATTTTGAGAAAGTCTATAAAAAGCTTACAGATAAAAATTCCAGGGCAAATTTGTATTTTATTTGGATTGACTATAAGAAATTATATCCAGATAGCTATCAGTACACGCAGTTTAAACATTACTTTAAACAATGGCTTGATGAGAATCATTTGGAAAACAATCTTAGAATGGCAATCAACAGAGTTCCTGGTGAAATTATATATATAGATTGGGCTGGAGATACTTTGGATCTTGTATATACTGATGTGCCTGGTGAACTTCAGACAGCTCATTTTTTTACAACAACCTTAGGTGTGAGTAGTTGCTGCTTCATCATGACTTTTCCAAATGAGCAGACACCAAACTTTCTTCAGGGTACTATAGAAGCATTAAACTTCTATGGTGGTGTCCCTAAAATTCTAAAGCCCGACAATACAAAGGCTGCTTCTATTAAAAACACAAAAGATGTATTGATTTTAAACAAGGTCTATGAAGATTTGCAGGATTACTACAATACTGTAATTGTTCCAGCTCCTCCGTTAAAGCCTCGTGCAAAATCTTCGGTAGAAAATAATGTCAAATGGATAGAAACACATCTTTTGGAAAAATTGAAAGGACGTCGTTTTTCCAGTTTTTCAGAACTGAATGCAGAAATATCTATAATCACAGACGAATTGAACAATCGAGAATTTTCTAAAGGAAAAGGAAACAGAAAAGAATTGTTTGATAAATATGACAAGCCTGCTTTAAAGCCACTACCACATGAATCTTTAAAGCCATATACATATGTAATCAAAACTGTTCCTAATAATTATCATGTTGAATATGATCATCATTACTATTCTGTTCCCTATACTTATTATAAACAGGAAGTTACATTATAAACAGGAAGTTACATTAAAAGCTTCATATTTCGATATTATTATCTGCGATTCTATGAACCATCTGATCTGCACGCATAAGCGTGCTTATAAACCATTTCCAAAATATATAACGAAAGAAGAGCATATGCCTGAGAGTCATCGTTATTACTACCTGGAAAATAAAATGAATGCAGAAGCATACAAAAGTTGGGCAAAGAGCTATGGTCCAAATGTTTACGAATTTATTTGTAAGGTTATTGGTACATTTCGTTATGAAGAACAATCTTATAAGAGCTGTAATGGAATTCTTCATATGTGTAAAAACAATCCAAAAACATTTTCAGATACAGCTGCCAAAATTTGTCTGGAATCGCATATTTATACCTATACAGATTTTAAAAAGATGCTTACTAAATTAATCAATGAAAAGAAAACAAATCGTTCGGAAACTCTTCCAGAACATAAGAATATTAGGGGTAAATCACATTATGAATAAAACTGAAATCAAAGAAGAACAAGCGATTTATATGGATCTATATGAAAAATTAAAATCCATGAAATTTTCAGGTATGGCAGAAGAACTTCGTCTTCAACTTGAAAATCCAAACAGCGATTTAGAATCTTTTCAGGATCGTTTTGAAAAGTTGGTCACAGCTGAATGGAACCTAAGATACAACAAGAAATTTCAGCGTTATTTGAAAAAAGCTAAACTGAAAATCCCTGGAGCAACATTTGATGAGAAGCTTTATAATCCGGATAGACAACTTGATATACCAACAATCGAAAAGCTGAATACTTGTATATGGATAGATGAAGGAAGAAATCTAGTGGTTACAGGAATGACAGGGACAGGAAAAACATATTACGTGAATGCCTTGGCAGTTGCAGCTTTGAAACAATTCAAAGAAGTAAGATATTATTCTGCTTCCAAACTCTTACTGGAACTCAGTGCTCATGAACAAGTGGATGATTCAATTAAATTCTTAAGTATTATGGAAAATATAGCACAAGTAGATTTATTGATTATAGATGATTTTGGACTTATGAATCTTGATGTCGAGAAATGTAGACATCTATTTGAAATCCTTGATTCAAGAGAGAGTAGAAAATCGACAGTGATAGTTTCTCAAATCCCAGTAAAAGAATGGTACGATTTATTTAAGGATTGTACATACGCTGACGCGTGTTTAGATCGAGTTCTATGTAAAGCATATCGTTTAGAATTCAAAGGTGAATCACTAAGAAATCAAAAATTTTGACACACCGACTGACCGCTACAGATACACCGATGGTGCGCTACACGCGCACCATTTTTCCGTCATATGCAGTCATTCAATGTATGAAATGAGTTTGTATATCCTCAACACCACAAAGCCTTACTGTGATGATGAAAACAATTATGAGGTGTATTGTTTGTCTGCCCTGTGGAATTTTAGGAAGCCAAAGAAAAGCTCAGTATCGAAAAAGAGGAAGATTTTGAAATTAAAGTCTAAAGGATATTAATTATAAACCTGACCGTGAAATCAACAGAGGCTTGATAGAAGAATTGAGTACAAATGAATATATCCAGCAGAAACTGAACATTATTTTGATCGGTGCATCTGGATCTGGAAAGACTTGTATTTCAAACGCTTTTGGGGTTAATGCATGCATGGAGAGATATAGAGTTCAATATATTCGTTTGCCTGATTTGTTTCAGGAAATTGAAGAAGCCAAGATTCAAGGACATTACAAAAAATACATGAAAAAAACTTTCCAAAGTTGATTTATTGATTCTAGATGAATTCTTATTAACAAACATCAGTGAAGGTGAACGAAACGATTTATTTGAAGTGATACAATCAAGAACTGATAAAAAATCAACGATTTACTGCATTCAATTGGCTCCTGAAGGCTGGCTAGGCAAATTAGGCGATGGGCCACTCGCTGACGCCATTCTAGATCGTATTAGAAACTCATCATATACAATTCTTTTAAAAGGCAGATCTCTTCGAGAGGATTATTCAAAAATCAAATAATAAAAATGAGAGTCATTTCATTAAACTGAAGTGGCTCTCTTCGTGGATTTAGTGGCTCTGAGCAATGGATTGCATGGCTCTGTCCAAATGGATCCGGTGGCTCCGCCACCTTGGAATACTCAGTGCACTATGCGCTTACTATTTATCTTGCATTCCTAATTTGTATAATAACACAATTTAAAACAAGCCAGAATTATCCCCAGCTTGAATAATTATTCTTTGATCATGTCCATTAAAACTTCTTTAATTTGAAGTTTGTCATCTGTTTGATTCATTAATTCTTTTAGCTTATTTAATTTAGAATCTACTTCTTTTGAATCAATATCCATCTTTTCGTGTACAAAGATTAAATTATTGTCTGTCTTATGGCATTCTTCCATTTCTAAAGCTAATTCTTCAAACATCTTTTCTCCAGGACGCAATCCAATTTCTTGAATTTCAATATCTCTTCCTGGTACAAGTCCTGCCAATCGAATCATTTTGTCGGCTAAATCCCAGATTCTGACTGGTTTTCCCATATCTAATACAAAGATTTCTCTTTCATTCGCATAGAAGCCTGCTTGTAGTACTAATTGGGCTGCTTCTGGAATAGTCATAAAGTAACGTTTAATGTCTTTGTGTGTTACAGTGACTGGACCTCCATTTTTAATTTGTTCTTTAAAGATAGGAATAACAGAACCATTGGATCCTAATACATTACCAAAGCGTACAGCCGCCATATGAATACCACCCTTAGTATTTCTTGATTGCATATACATTTCTGTCATACGCTTAGTAGCACCCATTACGTTTGTTGGATTTACCGCTTTATCTGTTGAAATCATAATAAAGCGAGATATACCACAGTCGCAACAAGCATCTATCACATTCTTTGTTCCAAAGATATTATTTCTAATAGCTTCTGTAGGACGATCTTCCATTAAAGGTACGTGTTTATGTGCTGCCGCATGATAAACTACATCCGGGTTATAGTTTCTCATAAGCTTATAGATTTCTTCTCTTTCACGAATGGAAACAATTAAAGATTCTAATTGAATAGAATCATTCATCTGTTTCTTTCGTTTCATGACTAAGAATTCTTGTTTAAGCATATATAGTGCATTTTCATTAATATCTACCATAATCAATTTAGAAGGATTGAAATGAATAATTTGACGACACAATTCAGAACCAATAGATCCACCGGCTCCGGTAACACAAACTACTTTATTCGTAAGATAAGAACCAATCTGATCGACTTTTAAGTCAATGCTAGGACGGTTTAATAAATCCTTGATATCAATATCTTCAAATGAAATATGATTACTCTCGTCATTTCCAACAAAGATATGCATGATTTTTGTTGGAATAGAAGTGGATGTACATAAATCTAAGATTTCTTGTTTTCTTTCGTCACTTACAGAAGAAATTGTAATAAAGATACAATGAACATTGTTCTCTTGACAAATACGCTCTACTTCAGAAACCGTTCCAAGTACTGGTTTACCACTTAGCATAGTCCCCTTTTTCTTAAAGTCATCCAAGAAACCAATCACATTGTATGGATAGGCCATATTATGATAAATTTCATTCATCAATAAATATCCACCATTACCAGCTCCTACAATCAAACAATTATCCACTCTGTCCACATCGACTATATAGCGTCTTGCCATTCTATATAGCATTCTTGCCCCTAAAAGAAATATAAAACATAACAATTCAGCTAGTGCGATTAATTCTATACTAAATAGATCAACTTTTATAACGAAATAAGACATGATTAAAAAACACACAAAACAACTTAAAAATGTACGTATAATTTCATTTGGCCCTGTATATGTCCATAATGACATTTGTGTTTTAAACAATCGTAGAACAATAAAGTGTAGAAGCAACATGAATATTAATCCAAGACTTAACATCTTTGTCAGAGCGATTGTTTTCTCATTAATAAAGAAATTATTTTGAATCATGTATGCCACTAAATAAGAGAACATGACAATACATACATCAATGAGTGATATTAGAATTCCTCTATATTTTTGGTATATATTTGATTTGTATAAACTATTCATATGTTAAAAACCTCTTTTACATTTCTTTATTATAACTTAAAACATATAAAAAGTAAAAAAGCCATCTCTTTACGAAATGGCTAGTGGTATTCTATCCTGCATAATCCTCAGAATAATAATATTCTGCAGGTTCTTCTGGCTGATAGTAATATTCATCATTTTCCTCATAATAAGGCTCTTCATACGTATAATAATCTTCATCTGTTTCTTCACTATTGTTATTCATCTCAGCAAACTCTTGAGCATTGCCTACTGAGTTATCTTCGCTCGGTTTTTGAGAAAAACCAGAAGTATCTTTTACAGAAGATGCCTTTTTACCATCCAAGATAGCTTGAATCTTCCTTCTTGCGATTTCATTCATTTCTTCATTTTGAACAATGACTGAAGCATAGCTAGAAGAAGCATAACAGAATCTAGAATCTGAATCCCCCACAAGTGAATATGATTCAAATTTCCAATCTGGCATATTATTCAATTCATACTTGATAAAATCACTGATTTCATCATTCGATAAGTTTGTATCAAAAGCTACAGCCAATGCATCCATAAACTTACCATAGTTTGTGATCATCTTAGGTGAAATAATACGTTTGATAATAGCTTTAAATACTTTCTGTTGGTTACGAACACGCTGATTATCACCATCCAAATAGGCATGTCTTTCACGCGCAAAGGCTAATGCCGTTTCACCATCTACATGATGTTGACCAACACTTAAACCAGGTTGTCCATTCGCATATAGAATATCAACTTCTTCACCCTTTTGAATATCCAAATCAATTCCATCCAGTGCATCAACTAAGTTTACTACACTAGAGAAGTTAATACGAATATTATAATTGATTTTTATACCCAATGCTTTTTCAATCGTTCTTTCCGTACACTTCACACCCATTAAACCAGAATGCGTTAATTTATCCTTACTATCTTCAGGACAAGCATTATCCCCAGTTTCATCACATACTAAGTCAACATAATAATCACGAGGGATACTCGTCATTAAAATACGACCTGTTTTAGGATTTACCGTCAACAACATATTCGCATCACTACGCGTATTACTATCCTGTAAAGATCCATAAGAATCGTTGCCACTCACTAAAATAGTAAACGCATCTTTAGTAATATTTTTAACAGGATCACTCGGGTTATCTGTCTTGTCTACTTTTGTATATTCTACATTTTGGTAAATTGTTTTCGAATCCGTTTGAAAATTAAAATACGCCTCACTCTCATGTAGAATATCACGATACTTTTCATTTAAACAAATCGCATCGACTTTATCATCATAGAAAGCCGTCATTAAATCATCTAATGAATCATAATCCTTTGTCTTATAAGATATTTTCTTCTTATCTAAAGAATCCAACATACGCTTAGTAGCTTTCTTATCCACACTCAACATTGTACCAATTGTCTTTTTCTTCAAATTATTCTCGTTCTTGATTGAAGAAGCTTTCTTAACAACAATCGAAGTAGTTGTTGCCTTACTATCCGCAAGGCTTGTTACGACATCAAACGTATCTTTTGTCTTAAATAAGAAATAATTGCCATACGCAAGACCAATACACATGCATAAAGATATCAACCCAAATAGAAAACGACTAAAGAACTTCTTAGCCTTAAACCTCATTAAAATAGTCAGAATTAAAGCTAATAGTATAAACACCAATGAAACTAATATTATTAATTTAAAAGGCAATAAATTCAAACGAATCATTTGAAAAATAAATGCACCCAACGCAATAAACATAAATACAGTTAAAAACTTACTGATAGGACGCTTATTTTTCTTCTTTTTCTTTTTCACATTCTGTGAAAGTTTTACATCCTTTTTAGACATAACAAAATCTCCTATAAACTCTTTTTGTAGCTCACATTTATTTATTATATAATAAATGACCATGAGTTGGCAAATTCACACAAAGAGTGCGAGATTACATGAACCTTTCACAACGAAACGCAAATCCTTTAAATCCACCCTGTTTTGCTTCATACAAGTTCTTTTCATAGTTCAATAAATCAGCCTTATACTTATATTCCAATGCCTTCGATGAATAATCATTTAATACATCAAAGAATAACAGAAACAATCCAGCTAATACCAATACACAAGAAGCTAGTATTAACCAAACAACTGGAACAAGCAAATAAATAACATTCAAGATAAGAACACCAGTAAAACAACTAAAAGTAGAAACAAGCAATCCTATATGACATCTATGATACTTCTTGCTTAGTTCTTCAAACTTACGAATATTCGTATGAATTCTATTTTGTATATAATCTGTAGTTTCCATCATAAACAACACCTCACAATGAAATTATACACCTATAAAACAAAAAAAGAGCAAGGATTATATCCTTACTCTACATTATCCGCTGATTTACCTGCAAGAACAGCATTGATTTTATTTTTAGCCGTTGTTACAGTACTTTGATCTGGAACCATTACATAAGCTGCATCACCAAGCTCAGCACACATTAATGTATCTCCAGTACCATTTACCATATATTGTTCCATTTTCCATTTTGGATTACTATTTAATTGATATTTAATCAATGATGAAATTTCATCATTTGACATAGTTGTTGAGAATGTATTTGACATACTATCCATAATAGAAGCATAGTTAGTAACAATTGCAGGACTTGTAATCTTATCAACAACCCCCATTAAAACTTGTTGTTGGTTCTTTGTACGTTGACGATCCCCTTCACTATATGCGTAACGTTCACGAGCATACGCCAAAGCTTGTTCACCATTTAAATGATTCACGCCTTCGTGAACACTAAAACCTTTAAGTTGTAAGAAGTTATTACATGCATAGCCTGGTTCAACATTTACATCAATACCACCAACGGCATCAACAATATCAGTTACTGTATCAAAACCTACTTTAAATGTATAGTTGATTTCAATACCTAAAAGTTTTTCTATAGTACGCTTAGTCGTATTAGTACCATGAATACCTGTATGCGTAATTTTATCTAATTGACCTTCCATACAACCATCACCTGCATCACAAGCTGTTGTTACATAAAAATCACGAGGAACTGATGTCAATAAAATTGTTCCAGTTTTAGGGTTTACTGTAGCTACAATAATTACATCACTACGACCATTTTCGTCAAATCCACCACGCGAATCTGACCCAGAAATCAAAACATTAAAAGGTGTGTTAGTAATATTGCTAACTGCATTTGCCTTATCTCTATTTTCTGTTTTATAATGAGTTTGATATACAATTCTTGTGTTATTGTCAAAATCAGCATATGCTTCCACATCTGTAATTTGTCTACGGCTTGATTCACTAATGATAATTGAATCCACTTCTCCATTGTAGAAAGATTCCAACATTTCAGTTAAACTGCCATATTCTCTTTTTTCCATTTGGATACCAGATTTATTTAGTTCTTTTAAAATCTTCTTAGATCCAGTTGTGTTAATATTAGCCAAAGTACCAACACTATGACCAGCAAGGTCTGTTTTCTTTTTCATGTCACTAGATTGTTTAACAATTACACTAACTGTATTTCTAGAATGTTTAGCAACATTGGTAATATTAGAAAGCAAACCACCTGTTTTCGATATATAGTATCCACCTAAACAAGATCCTAATGATATTGCAATAGTAAAAACAATACAAATGATTTTAGATACAACACCTTTTGTTGAAAAACACAACAACAAGATAAATATCAAATCTAATAATACAAATACAATTGTCATTAAAAACAATAGTTTTGTAGGCAATACATTCAATTTAATAATGTTAAACAACAAATACATTGTTGCAGCAACCAGTAAGATAGAGAAAATAATTCCAAATACCTTACCAACTTTATTTTGTTTCTTATTTTTTTTCATAACAAAAATCTCCTCATGCCCATATATTTTACTACAAAATAATTATATTTACAAAAAAGGAATAGGATATATGCCTATTCCACTTTATTTAATACAGTACCTAATACTTTAGCACCATTTCTTTTTAAACGTTCTATAGACCTTTTAGCTATATTTTTATCTGTTTCAGGTAATGATACAACAAGTATTGTTCCATCCACCAAATGACTTACTGGAATTACATCACTACAGCTTTCTAAACTAGGACAATCCACAATAATAAAATCATATTCAGATTTCATTAATTGCATAAATTCCTTAAAGCTTTGTCCACTCAACAAATCAATTGGATGTTTTCTCTCATTACCTGCTGTAATAACATGTAATTCATTGTCTGAATAGCTATCTTTAATTGCTTTAGTATATTTCAAATAATTTGTATAATCATTATCTTCTAAAATATCTGTTAATCCAAAATCATTTTTTATATTAAAACATTCATGAATGTGTGGATCATTTATATTACAATCCAACAATAATACTTTTCGAGTGTTTGCCACAAAACAATATGCCAAATTAACTGAAATAGTTGTAGCCCCTGCCCCATGGTCTGCACCAGTTAAACACACACTATGAATATGTGGATGTTTTTCATTATATTCAATGTTTGTACGTAGTCTACGATATGCCGAACTACTCGATATATTATGTTCCATTATTTTCTCCTATTTCTTCAATGGTATTTCTGCTAAAACATCTACCCCTAAAAACATTTCAGCTTCCTCTGCATTTCTTAAATGTTTATCAAACAAGAAACGTAAAACGACAATACCCACACTAATAACCAAACCAATAAAAGTACCAATCAATGTGTTCTTTTTAACATTCGGACTAACAGGTGTAGTATTAATTTGTGGCTCATTCATTGTAGTTACACTACTTAAGTTTAATTCAGATATCATTGACTTTTTAAATTCATTTACAACATTTTTGACAATACGATACGATAATTTAGGATTATTTGTAGTAGCCTTAATATTGTAATTATACGTATTATTTGAATCTCTTGTTACTTCAATACTTTCGACTAGAGCTGCCATTTCAAAATCAATTCTATTACTTACTCCATTTAACACCTTACTTCCAGTTAAATAAGAAGTATAATCCAAAGAAGTTCCTGCAGGTATAATTGTAATATCTGTATTTGATATATAACTTTTAGGTAAAATGAATTTTGAAACGCCAAACACAACCACTCCACACAATAAAGTTATTTTTACAATAAACATTCTATTTTTAATTATATCCTTCAATAACTCTATCAAATCAATTTCCATTTCATCATTTATATAATCGTTATTCATAAATTATTTCCTTTCTATACTGCTCCTCTACCATATAGCACTTGTTTAATAGTTTTAAATAACAATGTCACATCCAACCAGAATGACCAGTTTCTATAATAATATTCATCCAACACTAAACGATGTTCAAAATCAACATCACTTCTTCCATGACTTTGCCACATACCCGTTATACCAGGCTTACATGCAATAACATCATAATAATAATCTCCCATATCCTCTTTTTCTCTAGGCAAATATGGGCGTGGACCAATTAAAGACATTTGACCTAATAACACATTAATGAATTGCGGAAATTCATCTAAACTCTTTTCACGCAAAAATTTACCGGCACTTGTGATACGTGGATCATTTACTAATTTTTTATTCTTTGTATATTCTTCGCGAATGGCCGGATCTTTTTCCATTAATTCTTCAAGAATCTTATCAGCACCAATAACCATAGTACGGTATTTGAACATTTTAAATTCTTTACCATTCTTACCAATACGATTCTGCGTAAAGAAAATAGGCCCTTTATCTCCTTCTTTACGATTTTTAATGAAGACAAAAATTGTCAATGGTATTAAAAGTAATAAGCCACATAATCCTGCACATATATCCATAATACGTTTTAAAGCATAAGATAAGAAATGTTCTAAGCCACGAGAATTTGAAATCATTAGAATACCGTCAAAATCTTCTACATTTGTATCAAAAGTTACTAAGCCATTAACTTGCGGTAAATACTTAATAACATCCACTTTATTTTTAAATACTTCAAATACTGCATTCAAATCTTCACTATCCATTTCAGGAATCGCAATCAATACAGTATCTATATCTTTTTCTTTGATTACAGAACAAATTGAATCTAAATCAAATGTTTTATTCTCATCTACTACTTGCTCCTGCTGAATATACTTAACTTTTGTTGAATTATTGCAATTCACAAAGCCGATTACATCTAAAAGTGAGTATCCATTTCCAAAACACACCATTCCTAATTTTTCTGCTGTATGTCCAACACCAACAATTAATGTATTATGTTTAAACCATTTTCTAAATATTTTATGAGAATATCTAGAGTTACATCCTGCAAATACAAATAAAACACAAGTTAATAAAATAAATCCAAAGAATTTCTTTATAGTCCAAGTACTAATTGGGAAAACAAGAAAACTTCCAATAAAGAAACCTATATGACTTAATATAATCAAACGAATTTCATCATACATTAATAAAACTTTTCCTTGATATCTTCCAATCAGTATTTGCATTAAAAAATATAATATACATAATTTACAACAAGTCTCTAAACTATATCCAGAAAATTGTATAATAAACATAAAAAAAACAAATTCAATTGTTATTTTTAAACTTCCTATTTTTGACATTAAATCATCAACTCCATATGACCTATTCATTATACTAAAAAAAAAAGAAAAGGACAAACCTTTATGTAAGCGTTAATCATAAAGTATCATTTTCTTATAAAGCTCCTCTTTTGCAAATGGGTGGTAATCATTCGCTTATTTACTATGTTTAGAGCTCATTGCATCCCGATATCGCACTTTTTTGGGCGATAAAACTGCCATTTCAATAAATTTTAACAC
>NZ_JACRWH010000051.1:0-16252 GCF_014306155.1 Holdemanella hominis
CCTAAATTTAATCCAATATTCACATTTTCAAAGATCAATTTAAAACTAACTAAAAAATCTAGTTATTTTGTATTTTCAAACTTTTTCATAAAAATACTTGAATTTTATATAGTTAGCTCCCTTAGATATGGAAAAATTATAAACCATCCTTTTTCAAAAAAAAAGTAGCATTAAAGCTACTTATAATACAGAACCAATCACATGAACTACAAAAGCTAAAATCCATGCAAGTACACATTGCCATGCCACTACACCGACTGCCCATCTTACGCCTAGTTCTCGTTTAATGGATGCGATTGCGGCTACACATGGTGAATAAATCAAGCAGAATACAAGTAAAGAAGCAGCTGATAGTGTAGTTAATGCACTATGTACACCACCTACAAATAATACTTGTAGTGTAGAAACGACACTTTCTTTAGCCATAAATCCACTAATTAAAGATGTCACAATACGCCAATCTTGAAGTCCTAATGGTGCAAATACAGGAGCAATCCATCCGGCTACCATTGCCAAGATACTTTGACTTGAATCTTTGACCATATCGAATTGTAAGTTAAAGCTTTGAAGGAACCATACAAGTACGGTTGCCACAAAAATAACCGTAAAGGCTTTTTGTAAGAAATCCTTCGCCTTTTCCCACAACAATTGACTCACATTCTTTAATCCAGGCAATCGATAGTTAGGAAGTTCCATCACAAATGGAACAGCTTCTCCTTTAAATAAAGTGCTTTTAAATAAGAATGAAACTAAAACACCTACGACGATACCCAAAACATAAAGTCCTGTCATAACTAAGCCACCTTGTTTTGGAAAGAATGCATTCACAAAGAAGGCATAAATAGGTAATTTTGCGGTACAAGACATAAATGGCGTCAACAAAATCGTCATCTTCCGATCTCTTTCACTAGGCAAAGTACGTGTCGACATAACGGCTGGTACCGTACAACCAAATCCAATCAATAAAGGAACGATACTTCTTCCTGACAACCCGATCTTTCTTAATAGTTTATCCATAAAGAAGGCTACACGCGCAATATATCCACTATCTTCCATCATAGATAAAAAGAAGAATAGTGTCACAATGATTGGTAAGAAAGATAAGACAGAACCCACACCCGCAAAGATACCATCAATCACTAAACTATGTACGGCATAACTCACGTGAGCACTTGTCATCCATGCATCCACTACTTGTGTGATCCAATCAATACCTAGTTCTAATAAGCCTTGAAGCCATGCACCAACCACATTAAATGTTAGATAGAATACAAGCAGCATTATTCCAATAAACATAGGAATTGCGGTATATTTACCCGTTAAAATACGGTCAATTCTTTCACTTCGAATACGCTCTTTACTTTCCTTTGGTTTTACTACGGTTTGTTCACAAACCTTTTCAATAAAGGAAAAACGCATATCCGCAATGGCCGCACTATGATCGAGTCCACGCTCTTTTTCCATTTGAAGCACAATGTGCTCAATCATTTCTTTTTCGTTATCATCTAAATCCAAACGATCAAGAATCAAATTATCGCCTTCAATAATTTTACTAGCCGCAAAACGCAAAGGAATATCTACCTTTTTGGCATGATCTTCAATCAAATGACAGATGGAATGAATACAACGGTGAACGGCTCCACCAAAATCATCTTCTCCACAAAAATCTAAACGGCCTGGTCTTTCCTGATATTTTGCGATATGAATCGCATGTTCAATCAGTTCATTAACACCTTGGTTTTTAGCCGCAGAAATCGGTACAACTGGCACTCCAAGCATAGCCTCCATACCATTGATATCAATCGAACCTTGATTGTTGGACACTTCATCCATCATATTCAGTGCAACAACCATCGGAACATTCATTTCTAAGAGTTGCATAGTCAAATATAGATTTCGCTCAATATTTGTGGCATCTACAATATTAATGATAGCCTTAGGCTTATCATTTAACACAAAATTACGCGATACAATTTCTTCACTCGTATAAGGTGACATCGAATAAATACCCGGTAAATCTGTCACCATTGTATTTGGATACCCTTTGATTGGACCATCCTTTCGATCGACGGTTACACCCGGAAAATTTCCTACATGTTGATTCGATCCCGTTAATTGATTAAACAAAGTGGTTTTTCCACAGTTTTGATTTCCTACTAAGGCATATGTCAAACATGTTCCTTCTGGCAAAGGATGTTCATCTGCCTTTACATGATATTTACCATCTTCACCTAAACCAGGGTGAACGGTGTTATTTATATTTTCTGCACTCTCATGCTTTCTTGTTCTCTCATCAATTAATTCAACCAATATTTTTTCAGCTTCATCTAAACGAAGCGATAATTCATAACCATGAATCTGCAATTCCATTGGATCACCCATAGGCGCAAACTTTACAACTGTAACCTCGGCTCCAGGTATAACTCCCATATCTAGAAAGTGTTGTCTTAATGCACCCGTTCCTCCAACGGCCTTTATCAATGCACTCTGTCCTATTTTTAACTCTTTTAACGTCATGCATATCCCTCCCTAATCAGTCTAATTATATCCACATTATTTGTGTAGTCAATTATCGTACATCATATTATTTTCAATTTCTTCATAAAAAAAGCTAAATGAAAATTCATTCACTTAGCTAATAATTTTTCCATTTGTTTCTATAACATTTTTATACCAATAGAAACTTTTCTTTTTATATCGTTTAAATGTGCCTGTACCATCATTATTTCGGTCAACATAAATAAAGCCATATCTTTTTTTCATTTCGGCAGTTGATGCACTTATTAAATCAATACATCCCCATGATGTATATCCCATAACTTCTACACCATCATCTTCGATTGCCTTTGAAACTTGTGCTAAATGATCATTCATATACTGAATTCTATAATCGTCCTCTACCCAATAACCATCTTTTTCTTCTGAAAGCAATGTATCTTTTGCACCCAAGCCATTTTCTACAATAAACAATGGTTTTTGGTAACGATCATAATATGTATTCAACAAATATCTTAACCCTTTTGGATCAATTTGCCATCCCCATTGACTTTCCTGTAAGTAAGGATTTTTTACTCCTGTAGTTAAATTTCCTTTACCTTTTTCATACTGTTCAGGATTTGAAGCAATACATTTCGACATATAGTAACTAAATGATAAAAAGTCACATGTATTTTTTAATATTTCTAAATCTTCATCAGTAGCATCAAGTACCACGCCTTCTTTTTCCATCATTTTTAATGCATAAGAAGGATAATATCCACGCATATGAATGTCTGTAAAGAAATATCCACGTTTACTCTCTTCCATAGTTGCAATTACATCATCTGGATTACATGTTCTTGGATAACTTGTAAGACCTAAAACCATACATCCAATTTTATTCTCAGAATCAATTTCGTGCCCAATTTTAGTTGCTAATGCACTTGCAACTAATTCATGGTGTGCTGCTTGATATAAATCTTGTGCACTTAACGAATTTTTTGGTGTCAAGATACCTGCACCCATCAAAGGAAAATGCCAAATACTGTTAATCTCATTAAATGTGATCCAATAATGAACTTTTCCTTTATAACGAGTAAATACGGTACGAACATATTTTTCATAAAATCCTATTAAATCTCTACTTCTCCATCCATCATACTTTTTTGCCAAATGATAAGGCGTTTCATAATGAGACAAAGTAACCAATGGCTCGATTCCGTACTTTTTGCATTCATCAAATACATTGTCGTAAAATTCTAGTCCTTTTTCGTTAGGTTTTTCATCATCGCCATTTGGGAAAATTCTAGACCATGCTATGCTCATTCGATACACCTTAAAACCCATTTCAGCAAATAAAGCAATGTCCTCTTTATAATGATGATATAAATCGATTCCTTCTAATTTTAAATTGTGTTTATCAATAACTTCACTAGGTCCTTGCATGATTCCATGTGGCATATAATCTTGAATACTAGCGCCTTTGCCATCTTCATTCCATGCACCCTCACATTGATTGGCTGCCGTAGCGCCTCCCCATAAAAACTCCTTAGGAAATTTCATTTTAACACCTAACTTTCTATTTTTTAACGAAAGACTTTCACTAATTCTTCGCCTACTTTTACATCTGATTTTTGTGTTTCAATTACATCAATAAATTGATCACTATTCGTGATAATAACTGGCGTTACCATATCGAAACCTTCTTTTTGTAATGCCTCTAAATCAAATTCAGCTAACAAATCACCCTTTTTTACGCTTTGACCACTCTTTACTTTAGCCTCAAAATATTTACCCTCTAAATTTACTGTATCTAATCCCAAATGAATAATTGCTTCAATTCCATCTACACTAGTTAAACCGTATGCATGTTTTGTAGGGAAAACAGTATTTACAACTCCATCAAAAGGAGCATATACTTTTCCTTCGCTTGGAAGAATTGCTACACCTGGACCCATGATTTTTTTAGAAAAAACGTCATCCTCAACGTTTTCTAAAGGAACAACTTTACCATTCATACAAGATGAAATTTCAGTATATTTATTCAATTTTGTGTTATCTGCTTCAATAACTTCACTATTAGAAGAAGTATCCTCGCTTTTTGGCACGCCAAACAATAAAGTTAATACAAATGAACTTACTAATGCAATTACAATACAAATAAATGCATTTCTAACGTTAGATAAATCATCACAAATATATACCGGTAATGCTGTTACCCCTGCAGTTGCGCTTGCATATGTACGCATATTTGTAAGTCCACCCCAAAGACCTGCAATACCACCGCTGATCATAACAGTCCAAAGAGGCTTTTTCAATTTCATAGTAACACCATAAAGAGCTGGTTCAGTAATTCCAAATAAAGCAGTTGTTGCACTAGATAATGCTGTTGATTTCATTTCTTTATCTTTCGTTCTTAATGCCACCGCAAAACATGCACCTGCCTGTGAAATATTACTTGCTAACATACCAGGACCTAACAATGTTCCATATCCTAATGTTGCATATTGTGCTAGTTGCACTGGCATAAAACTATAATGCATACCAGTCATAACAAACAACGGACAGAAAGCACCCATTAATACCGGAATTACCCAACGAGCTTGATTATTTAAGAAATCAAAAATATTACATAAGATATCACCAACAAATGAACCTAAAGGACCAATTATAGCAAATGCCAATGGTGTCATAATCAAGAATACAATTAAAGGAACTAAGAATACTTTAACTGCATTAGGGCTAATTTTCTTTGCAAACTTTTCCACATAAGATTGAGCCCAAACGATTAGAATTGCTGGCACTACACTACTTCCATACGATACTAGTTTAATTGGTAAACCAATAAATTTAAAAGCTTCTCCAGCGGATACAATTCCTGCATATGTTGGGTGAATCAACATAGCTCCTAAAACTGCAGCAATAAATGTATTACATCCAAATCTTTTAGCACTAGATACAGCCAAGAAAATAGGTAAGAAATAGAATGCTGAATCAGCTACCATCGCTAATAAAACATAAGTTTGTGAAGTAGCTTCTACTACATGAAATGCTGTCAATAAAGCTAATACAGCTTTGATCATACCTGCACCACAAATAGCAGGAATTACTGGTTGGAAAATCGCTGTAATTGCACCTAATACACGATTTACTAAAGATACATTTTCCTCACTATTCGCATTTACAGTTTCAGAAAAACTACCCATTTTTTTGATTTCATCGCATACATGAGATACATCTGATCCAATAACTACTTGGAATTGGCCATTTTTATTGACAACGCCTTGTACACCTTTTACTTTTTCTAAAGATTCTACATCCACCTTTGACACGTTTTTTAATGTAAATCTTAAACGAGTCATACAATTTGTAACGGATTCTATATTTTCTGTTCCACCAATATTTTTTACAACTTCATTGGCTATAGTTTCATACTTATTCATAATTTCCTCCTGTTTTTTGATAAATTTTAAGATTGGTACCATAATCTTTCAATTTCTAATATATGTAGACTGATTACACAGTTACTACCAAAAATAAAAACCTGAGCATATGAAAAAGACAACGAATCACTTCGAAATCATTCATAAGCTCAGGTTATTGCCTGCCTAACAGTTACAAGCCTGAATGCTAACTTTTAATTCTAGAACAAACACGATTAATATGTAACATAAAATACGTCATTTCTTCGTTTGTTAATTCTATGTCACAGCTCTCTTTAATATACTTCTTTACTTTTAAAGCACAACGATAAGCATCCGGATAACGCTCTTTAATTTGTTGATAAAGAATATCATCTGTATCTTGATTCAATTCTTTCGCAAACAATCTACGCGCAAAATACCGAATATGTGTAACAAAACGAGTATAATTCAAGGAATTTTCATCCAATTTTATTTGATAATGATATTCAACTATGTGCAAAATATCTTCTACCATTTTTGTCACTTTAACTGTTTGTGACATTTCCTCTCCACTTTGTTGTGCATTCACAAAATGCATTGCTATATATCCAGCCTCATCTTCGGTCATAATACATCCTGTTTCATATTGAATCATATCTAAAGATTTTAAAGCAGTTTTAAATTCATTTGGATAAAACTTTTTCACCTCAAATAATAATGCATTTTTTAAATTCTCATTCTTTTTATAACGACGAACAGCATACGTAATATGGTCAGATAAAGCTAAATATATGCTTGAATCAAATCTTACATCTAATTCTTTTTGTGCCATTTCAACTATGGATACGGTTAATTCTACATATTGTTGTGGAATTTCATCAAACAATTGAGAAAACTTTTCATTTAATTCGCTTTTATCAAAAACAAACTTTTTTTGAATCAATGACTCATCAATCAAATCTCCACTCTTTTTACCAAAAGCGATTCCCTTACCCATCACAATGACTTCTTCATCATTGTCATCTAATGCTAAAAGGGCATTGTTATTAAATGCTTTTTTTAATCTCATTCTCTCACCTGCTTACCAATATATAAAAAACACCTTAATCATATCAAAAAACAAATATCCAAAAAATATTTATTTATTAATATCATCAAGGTGTTGCCTGCCAACCAGTTACAATCCTCACTGAATGCGTTTACATGTTAACACGATGTTTTTGTTGTGTCAATTAAAAAATACAATAATTTTGCATACAATATATTTGACATATTTTGCTTACTTGTTTACAATTGAACTGTTCACAAGTAAACATTAGGAGGGCATATGTTGACTATAGAAGAATTTTTACGTTTATCCAATCGATTGCGTGAATATTACGGCAAACAAATCAAAGATCGATTTTCAGAATACACGTTTTCCCCAAATGAAATTTCGATTCTGATTTTACTACAAAACAACACATCCATTACAACAAGCACACAGCTTCGTGTTGTACTCGGTGTTTCAAAAGCTTTGGTTTCTCGAAGTATAACAAGTTTGGAACAAAAGGGATTGATCACATTGAAGAAAGTTTCAGAAAACAGAAGGATTTCTTATATTGAATTAACGGAAGAAGCGATTCCTATATTAGCAAAAATCTCTATTGAGATTGATAAAATCAATCAAGTTTTATTCAAGGATATTCCTATAAAAGATATTCAATGTATGATTGATACAATGAATAAAATGAATGAAAAAATAGAAGGAGCAAAATAAAATGAAATTCACAACAGCGTCCGAAGTAGATTTAGGACATGAAAAAGTTGGTAAGTTACTCTTTATGTTGGCGGTTCCTGCCATCTTAAGTCAAATTGTTAACTTACTCTATAATGTAGTTGACCGCATGTACATTGGTCACATTCAAGATGTAGGGGCCATCGCCCTAACAGGCGTAGGCGTTTGTTTACCAATTATTATGATTGTATCCGCCTTTGCATGTTTAGTCGGTATGGGAGGTGCACCAAGAGCTAGTATATATATGGGTAAGCAAGATAATCCTACTGCCGAAAAAATCATGGGTAACTGTTTTATCGCATTGATTATAATTTCATTAACTCTAACTGTATGTTTATTAGCTTTTCAAACACCATTACTACAATTATTCCAGGCAAGTTCAAAAACAATTGTATATGCCAAACAATATATGGGTATTTATGCCTTAGGAACCATTTTTGTCCAAATGACACTCGGAATGAATGCCTTTATTTCTTGTCAGGGATTCTCTAAAACAAGTATGATGACCGTTTTAATTGGAGCTATCTTAAACATTATTTTAGACCCTATCTTTATCTTTGGATTCAATATGGGCGTAAAAGGGGCTGCATTAGCTACCATTATTTCGCAAGCTATCAGTGCAATCTGGGTCATTCATTTCTTGAGTGGTAAACAGACGGTTCTTAAGTTAAAAAAAGAAAATTTTAAAATCGTACCAAGCCTATTATTTCCTAGTTTAGCTTTAGGTATTGCACCTTTTGTGATGCAGTCAACAGAAAGCTTGATTTCTTTATGTTTCAATATGCAGCTATCTAAATTTAGTGGGGACGTTGCGATTGGAAGTATGACCATTCTAACGAGTGTTATGCAGTTTGCAATGATGCCAATACAAGGATTAACGCAAGGTGGACAACCCATCATCAGTTACAACTTTGGTGCTAAAAATGCTCAGCGCGTTAAAAAAGGCTTTTTACTTCAAACCCTATGTTGTTTCACATACGCAAGTATCATCTGGATTCTAGTGGAATTATTCCCTCAAGTATTTATTTCTATTTTCACAAACGATTCAGACTTGATGACAATGGCAACCTGGGCCATTCGTATCTATATGGCATGCGTATTATTGATGGGACTTCAGATTTCTTGCCAGCAAACCTTCATTGCGTTTGGAAATGCCAAGATTTCCGTTTTCTTAGCTATCTTTAGAAAGATCATTGTCTTAATTCCATTGATTTTTATCTTACCAAACATCTTATCCGATCATATCTTTGCGGTATTTGTTGCAGAACCAATCGCAGACTTTATTGCGGTAAGCACAACAGTAACATTGTTTTTTAAAAACTTTAAAAAGACATTAGCACAAATGAGTTATGAAAAGTCATAACTCATTTTTTAGTATATTCAATAATTCTTCTTTCATATTCTTTTCCGGATGATAAAAAGCGTATTTTAAACACATATTCAAAGCTTCTTGAATCTGTTTTCCTCTTAAATTTGTAGCTTCTATAATATCTTTTCCATTCAACGCAAGTTGAGATATACTCATACAACGATTTCTATTTTGGATGTAATACGCATAGAAAAGTTCTACATCTTTAGCTGATTTTTGCCCTAATTCAGAATGGGCCATCGCATCACAATAGCGAATTTGAAGCAAGTTCAACAAGTGTTCTTCATCCAAATGATATGTAACACGATACTTATAAATACAATCTAAATCACAGGTAAATTTATCGTCATGATGTAAGACATAGAATGGAATCCACTTTCTTTGTTCATTTGTAAGTTTAAAACGTCGACAAAGCTCTTTAGACAATTCACTTCCTACCTTCGCATGATGCTTAAAATGATCCTTTCCATTCGAATCAGTTGTCTTTACTTGTATTTTGCCTAGGTCGTGGAGTAATAACGCAAAGGCCAAAGTTTCATCATATGGTTTTAAATAGCACATCGCATCTAAAGTATGATGCAAGACATCGGTATAGTGATAGATTGAGTTTTGACTACACCTCAATGCCAAATCCAACTCATTAAATACAGGTTTTAAAAGAAGTGTCATATCTGCCAATACTTGTGGATTTGTTTCCATGATTTCTTTTAATTCATGTACGATTCTTTCTATAGATACATATTGAATCAAAGATGCATTTGTATCGATGGATTTTTTTACTGTTTCATCCATCGAAAAGCCTAGTTTTGCACAAAAACGATAGGCACGCAACATTCTTAGAGCATCTTCATTAAATCTTCGATCTGGATTACCCACACATCGAATGACTTTAGCTTTAAGATCGAATTGTCCTTTATAGGGATCAATCAAACCCCGACTTGGATGATAAGCCATCGCATTCACAGTAAAATCACGTCTTGATAAATCTTCTTCAATTGTTGAAACATATTTCACACTGTCCGGATGACGATGATCCTTGTATTCACTCTCTAAACGAAAGGTTGTAATTTCAACGGGTGAATTCGATAAAACCGTTACCGTTCCATGTTTGAGTCCTGTTCCCACACTTCGATCAAATAAATTTAGTATTACTTCGGGTTTGGCACTTGTACAAATATCATAATCATGAATTGAGCGATCGAGTAAATCATCACGTACACATCCTCCTACCACATACGCTTCATATCCAATACCATTTATTTTTTGAATGATTTCTAATATATATTCAGGTAATTTCATACTTCTATTATATAAGAATCGGACAAATATATTCTACCTATTATTATGATAATATTTCGTGCTCATACATACTCTAGAAGGCATCAATTTTTAACAGAAAATATGTCAAAAAACTAATTCACTAAAAAATGCAGACTATTTTTTTGAGCCTGCATATCTTTTCTGATTAATTCTTTGATATATCCCATTTTAGATTCGACTTCATCCAATTTCTTTATGATGTCTGCGTCCGTGTTGTAACTTAAACGAAGGCAAATCATTTTTGTATTAATCTTATTCGATTTGTTGTTAGCTCTAATCTTTGCTTCAGAAGCCACTCAAAATTTCTCCTATTCGCTATACATAAATGCGAAACTATTACTTATTTTTTCTTTTCATTTAATAAAAAGGTGCTGAATTGCACCTTAATTACTTTGTAACCTTTACATATGTTGGAATTGTATCCGCCATAATTTTCTTGGCAAGTTCCATACTGCCAAACATAAATTCAAAACCTTTTCCATAACTTACAGGCGTACAGAAGTTTCCTAAATCTTGAATTGTTTGTTTATCATCATTGATCATATCTACAACTAAGAACCAGTGGCTAGGCTGATCCTTCACAATTCTTTCTTTCAAATAAATAGAAAGAATGTCTGGGTGAGAGTCACCAAATTCACAGATAGCTCTTTGAAGTTCTGTTACACTTGAAATAGGATCACGAAGCTTTAAACTATCACCTTTATGAATTGGATTTTCACTCACTTGTGAACCGCGATTTTTATCAAGTTCAACCAATAAGTTGCAGTCTAATAAAACATTCGCTCCAAATGGATCGATCACAATGCCATGAATCTGATTTAATGCCATCTTCACAAATGGCATATATTGATTATATGTCATAACCAAGGAATGGATTTCACTATCTTGATCCCATTTTTTCAATTGATCCATACTTGAGAAGACAGGAAAGAAACTATCTCCCTTATCATTTTGAATCAAAGACAATTGGAATTGTGTATTTGGTTCAAAGACTAAGACTCCCTTTTCATTGCGAGAAGGATCTTTATCCCATTGTGCTGGAATCAGAAAATTAGTCGAAATAAAAGCATCCAACAAGTTTCTAAACGCTGAATCTGTTTTTTCTCTATTAAATACAATTAATGTTTCTTGTAGTTTTTCATTTTTAAATTCATTTACCATAATTATTCCCCTGAAATTGTACACTTTTCAAATGCGATACTTGGACTTACAACCTGGTGATAACTCCAATCTAAATCGTTACCCACACTAATTACGTGTTTCATCATATTTAAGAAATTATTTGCGACGGTAACCAAAGTAACATTCTTATCTCTTTTACCATCCTTTACCCAGAAGCCTGAACATTGTAGTGAGAAGTTTGTAGAAACAAAATCAAGTCCAGCATGAAGACCTGCTAAATTTTGTACGACAAAGCCATCCTTAATTTTTGTACATAAATCCTCAAAGCTATCATTTCCAGGTACGATGTAACAATTCATTGGCTGTACACTTACGCTAGATGCATAGCCCGATTTAAAGCCATTTCCTGTACTATTTGTATGCATTCGATTGGCACTTCTTGTGTCATGAAGCATCATAACATATTTTCCGTGATCCACCAAAGTTTTTGAAGAAGTTGGACACCCCTCATCATCAAAATTGGCAATACTTAAACAATCCGTATTCTTTGGATTATCAATAATTGTGATTTGTTCAGAGAAAATTTGTTCATTAAACTTATCTTTTAAAGGTGAAATTCCCTTATACATTAATTCCCCATTAAATAAACCAGTAAAGGCGGCAAATAAAGATGTCATCGCATCCCTTTCAAAGATGACTGGACATGTACAGCTTGGAATTGGTGTGGCCTTTAATTTATTTAAAGCTTTATCGCAAACACGAGAAACGAATGAATCTAAATCATATTGTTCAAAGTCATATACAACTTCAACTAAACTAGCATCCTTGACTTCTTCCTCTTCTTTAACGACAACACTGGCAACAATGTACTGCATTTCATCTGCATCTTGTACATCCATGCCTAAGCTATTCACAATACTGCGACTTCCACTGCCTTGGCTATATCCTAAATATCCAACTTGAATGACACGTGGATCATAGGCTAGAATCTTAGCTTCTAAGCTTTGAAGAATATTCTTCACATATTCTGTACTAGCCATATTCCAAGTCACATCTTTTTTTACGTACTCAATTGGTTCTGGTTTTCTTAATGAATCGGTTTCTTCATTTGAAATAATATGTGCTTGTGCAATCAGTGACTTTAAAACAGTTTCACACATAGAATCATCTATTTCTTCCAATGCCATATTGGCCATTTTTCCATCTACAATTCCACGAATACTTGTACCTGTCACTTTACTGGATACTAAAGTGTCCATTTGGCCTTGAAACCAAGTCATTTCTTTTTCAACCGTTGTAGATTGATAGATTTCAAATTCCTGAATACCTAGGCCAAGTGCTTTCTCAATCCATACTTGTTTATTCATTGGCCGTACCTCCTACTGTAATTTGTGAAACACGAATGGCTGGCTGACCTACATCGGTAGGAATTGAACCAGAACTAGAGCCACACATACCTTGTCCACGCTCTAAGTTTTTACCAACGCGATCAATATTAAATAGGATATCCGCACCATTACCAATCAAAGAAGCCCCTTTTACTGGATACGAAATCTTGCCATCTTCAATTAAATAACCTTCTAATACGGCAAAGTTAAATTCTCCGGTTTGTGGATTTACACTTCCACCACCCATTTTCTTCGCATATAGTCCTCGCTTAATTCCTTCAAACATTTGGTCAAAATCATCATTTCCAGCCGCAATATATGTATTTGTCATACGTGAAGTTGGTTCAAATTTATAAGACTGACGACGCGAACTTGAAGTCGATTCAAGACCCATCCTTCGACCATTCAAGCGGTCTATCATATAACTCTTTAAAATACCATTCTCAATTAATACACGTTTTTGTTGGGGATTACCCTCATCATCGACGTTTTGTGAGCCCCACGCATTTGGAATTGTGCCATCATCAATAGCTGTAACTTTATCACTTGCGACTTTTTGACCTAATTTATTACAGAATACACTCTGATTTTTACTGACTGAACTTGCCTCTAGAGCATGTCCACAAGCTTCATGGAAAATAACACCGCCAAAGCCATTATCAATAATGACCGGCATTTTTCCCGATGGACAATCTTTCGCCTCTAATAATACTAATGCAATACGACTTGCTTCTTGTCCAATAGATTCTGGTGTTCTTTCTTCAAAGAATTCTAAGCCTTTACTTGCACCTGGTGCTTCATAACCAGATTGTAAGTTTTGGCCATCTTGGGCAAAAGAGGATACAGACATACGACAACGAATTCTTGTATCATGTACGAGTCTTCCTTCACTATTTGAAATCTGTACATTTTGACATACACTTGCCAACCCTACAGATACTTTTTGAATTTGATCTGAATATGCCTTTGCCGCATCACTTGCACGTATCATTAAGGCAACTTTCGTTTCTAATGAAGCTTTGACAGGATTTTCCTTGATTGGATGAAGATTTTCATGAGTTTCTTCAACCAAAGAGATCGATACAGATTTAGATTCTATGCCAAAACCTCCACGCAAATCATCCACTAAGGCATTTAAAGATTCTTCACTTGTTTCATTTGTGTATCCATATACAGATTGCACACCTTTATATAGACGAATTCCAATACCAGCACGAATCAATACATTTGTATCTTCTAATTTTCCATTCAACATGGATAAAGATTCGGTTGTACCTTCTTCTTCAAAGATTTCGGCAAAATCACAAGAAGAAGCCATACAACGTTCTAATAATTTTTCTAATTGTGCCTTCTTTAACATATTTATCCCTCGATGCAATCTACAAATCGTTTTGTGATTAATTGAGGACGAGTAATAATAGATCCTACTACAACACTAAAGCATCCAAGTTCTAATACACGGCGTGCTTTTTCTGGTGTATCAATATTTCCTTCGGCAATCATTGGTACGTTTGATTGTTCTAAATATTTACGCATTAACTCAAAATCATTTGTTTCAACTTTATCGCCCTTACTTTCTTCTGTATATCCAACTAATGTTGTTCCTACAAAATCAAAGCCTAATTGGGCTGCATGAAGACACTCTTCTAATGTAGAGCAGTCTGCCATTAATTTTTGTTCTGGATACTTAGCACGAATATCAGCATACAATTCATCTAAAGTTCTTCCATCTGGACGAACACGACAAGTTGCATCTAAGGCAACGATTTCTGGATGTGCCCCTTCAATCAATTCATCGATTTCTTTCATTGTAGGTGTAATAAATACTGGGCAGTCTCCATATACTCTTTTAATAATTCCAATAACTGGTAAATCAACTTCTTTTTGAATTTCATTAATATCCTCTACAGTATTAGCACGAATACCTTTAGCGCCTCCCCATTTAGCCGCTCTAGCCATACGTCCCATAATAAAAGATGAATGTAAAGGTTCATCTGGAAGTGCCTGACAAGATACGATTAAGTGTCCTTTTACTGATTCAATGTTACTCATGATTTAAATCTCCTTCTTCTTACTTAATATATAGGTAATTATACTACGTATATAAGTGTAAAAACACAAAATTAAAAAAAATTAAAAAAATTTTAAAAAAGTGCTTGCAATCATTTTAAAGTGATGGTATATTTAATGGGCACTGAGCGAGACACAAAAGCTCAGTTGAAATAAATGCGCCCATAGCTCAACTGGATAGAGCGTTTGACTACGGATCAAAAGGTTGTGGGTTCGATTCCTGCTGGGCGCGCCATTTATTTTTTCTAAAAGTATCGGGATGTAGCACAGCTTGGTAGTGCACTTGATTTGGGATCAAGGGGTCGCAGGTTCAAATCCTGTCATCCCGACCATTATTTTATTTAATTCGGCTGGGTAGCTTAGTTGGCTAGAGCATCCGGTTCATACCCGGAAGGTCGTGAGTTCGAGTCTCACTCCAGCCACCAACGAGTTTAACTTGGACCCTTAGCTCAGTTGGTCAGAGCATCCGGCTCATAACCGGCGGGTCGTAGGTTCGAGTCCTACAGGGTCCACCAATTATACATATGCAGAAGTACCCAAGTGGCTGAAGGGTCCGGTCTTGAAAACCGGTAGGTCGTGCGAGCGGCGCCTGGGTTCGAATCCCAGCTTCTGCGCCATCTTAATTAATTCACATCGCGGGATAGAGCAGTCTGGTAGCTCGTCGGGCTCATAACCCGGAGGTCGTTGGTTCAAATCCTTCTCCCGCAACCATGTGGTCTCATAGCTCAGTTGGTAGAGCAAAGGACTGAAAATCCTTGTGTCGTTGGTTCGATTCCGACTGAGACCACCATTTGTCAAAGATTGCACCTAGCATTTGCCAGGTGCTTTTTTTATGCCTTATTTAAAGCATATTCTCACATTATGGTTATATTCCTTATCATCAATAAAAGCAAATTCATACTCTCTTTTAGATAAAAGTTACAAAAAAATCGCAAAAAATTTTCAAAGCATATTAAAACGGATAGTAAATTATCCGCTTTTTTCATCGATTTCGATTGTTTTTATTTCCCTTTAATTCAGGTGGTATGCTGAATGAAATATAAGACGATTATTATAGTAACTACTAGAATACCAACAACTAATTTGTATTTAGCATAGTCTTTCATTCCTTTGTTCACATCATTTAATTTTCGATTATCTTCATTCAATTTATCAATCATCTTTCTTTGTTCATCTGTCATATACCACACCTCCTCTATTCACCCGGTAGTGTCAAAAATCAACATTTTGATACAAATACAACTACCTTGATTTATTTGTATTTATCTTTAAGTTGTTTCCCTTTTTGTATACAAAAAGGGATGAACACAATATACTAAGTACG